>CAMDWA010000088.1 GCA_945877855.1 Thermoflexus hugenholtzii JAD2
TAGGTGCAAGTGTAATTGGTTTGGGTGCATATCAAAAATTCGCAATAACTTGCGCGTGTCACCGTTGCTAACATACCCCACATTGTCCTCTATTTTGGCTCTTTTTTGTCGCCGTTTTTATCTTTCAGATAGTATTCGCGTAAGTCCTAAGCTTAATCATAATCGAATGGTCAATGGTTAATGGTTAATGGTCAATGGTTAATGATCAATGGTCAGTGGTCAGTGGTCAATGAAGATGCGTTGATCTTAATTTTGTGTATCATTAAGCCCTTCAAATAATTGCGCATTAACCACTAACCATTACCATTGATCATTAACCATTAACCATTAACCATTGACCATTAACCATTAACCATTGACCATTAACCATTAACCATTGACCATTAATTTCATCACCCTGTTAATTAACGCCAACGAAGATGTTGGGCATGAATATGCCTATGCTTTGCGGATTGGCGAGGCGATGCGGGCGCAGGGCTGGGCCACACGTGTGGCGGTTCCGCGTGATGCGCGGATTGGCACATTGCCCAGCGGCTGGCAGCGGGCGCTGCTGCCGCCGCCTACCGGCGCGAGCGATTGGCGCAGCGTGTGGCGCTTTGCAAAATCGCTTGAGGCATATTTGCGCATGGCCTTGCAACCGACCCAAACCAATATTTTGTTTCTCGAAACCTTTGCCCTGCCGCATTTGATGGGGTTGATATGGGCGTTAATGCGTTTGCCTCACCAAAATGTGCGGGTGTGGTTGCTCTATCGCTTTAGTTTTCGCAGCCCGCGCAAGGCCTTGGTGTATCGCGGGTTAAATTGGGTGTTGGGCTGGCTGGTGGGGTGGCGCAATGTGGTATTGATGACCGACAGCGAGACCATGCGCGATGATTTGCAGCCTGCGCTGAAACAGCCTGTGCGCGTCATCCCGGTTGTGCCTACGCCCGATGAAGAATTGCGCCCGATAGCAATCGGGTTTCTGAAAGAAACCCGATTGCTGAAAAAACTAAATTGCTGGTGGCCGGGCCGCCCCTTGCCCGAAAAAGGGCTGGCCGATATTCAGCGTTTGGCAAGCCTGACCGATTGCGCCCAGCAAATCAATTTGCTCGCGGCCCAATCCACCCAACTTGCCCAACAACCAAACACCTGTCAGGTGCAATTATTGCCCAATGGTTTGCCCCGCGCCGATTATTTAGCGCTGTTGAACGAAGTTGAGGTGGTGCTGTTGCCTTACGACGAGCTGATTTACGGCAAACGCACTTCCGGCATCTTTACCGAGGCCATCTCATTGGGCAAGCTGACGGTGGTTACGCCCAACACTTGGGCGGCGCATGAGTTGCAGCGCTATGGGCTGGGTGAGTGTGTGCTCGATTGGCACAGCCCACAATTGCTATGCGATATTGTGCGGCTAGCGCACGACCCCACGCTCGCCCCACGCCTCGCGCACATGCAAGCCGATTACCGTGCCTTTCATTGCCAGCATGGTTTTGGGCGGGTGTTTGCGCAAATAATTATGGCTGGATAAAGTCAGCAGGTCTGATGATAGTGAAACTTGGGCTATTTAGTTCGCGTAAGAAGTGGCGATTATCTGATATAAGACAATCAATTTGTTGCATTTCTACAAATGCAGCAATAATTGCATCGCCTTTTTCACGTAAACCTAAATCAATATACTTTCTAATGAGCGTTTTAGGTGGCGGTTCATCCGCTATTTCTGCAATATCATGATCATCGAAGAGGTCGTAAAAGCGTTTTTCGAAATTGATCGGTAAATTGCGCGTGACCTCTTTAGCGATTAAACGCGGGATAATTAATTTGCAATCGGGGCCAATGCCCAAGAATACGCGGTGAATATCGTGCGCTTGAGGATCCAGAATGCCTCTGATAAAAACACAACTATCAATACAAATCCGCATATTCTATTTCGACCAACTGTCGTCGTGTTTGGCGTGTGCGTTCGATGATATTATCAACATCAATTTGGGCTACATTACTTTGATGATTTTGCACATCTGAAGCGAGTTTTAAAATTTTTTGGTGCCATTGATGTGATTTTTCAGCATGACTTAGCCAACGCTCAATCAATTGACTGGGCGCGACATGTTGTTCATCTGCTAATTGTTTTAGCTTGGCAAAAGTAGGTTCTGACAATTGCACTGCAATCATAAAATACGTTCATAAATTATACAGTCTGCATTGTGTATCATGCAGCTATACGATCTCCAAACCTCATGAAATTGATCATCATCGGTCTCGAAGATTTTAGCCAGCCCCGCGCATGGAGTGGCATCCCTTATTTTATGTTGGCGGGGTTGCGTCGGGCTGGTCTAGATTTAATTGCCGGATACCCCATTCAAAGCGCTGCGCCAAAATGGCAGCGTGGGCGCGAATGGGGTATCCGCGCGGCCCGTAAGGCCTTGGGGCGCGGGGTGCCGCTGTGGTTTGCGCGGTACACCCACGCCAATATGCAGGCGGTGGCGGCTGAGATTGATCGCCGTGTGGCGCAAACGCAACCCGACGCGGTATATGCCATTGTCACGCCCGAAGTGGGGTTGTGTCAATTTCGCCAGCCGCTCATTTACACCAGCGATGGCACGTTTGCGGCTTGCGATGGCTATTATGATTGGTTTAGCAACTGGCAGCGCGAATCACGCCAAGCCGCCCGCGCTGCCGAGCAAGCCACCTTGCGCAAGGCTGCCGCCGTCATTTACCCATCGGCGTGGGCGCTCGAAAGCGCCGCCCATGATTATGGCATCGCCCGCGACAAATTGCACCTGATCGAATATGGGGCCAATTTGCCCGCTGAGCATGTGCCTGCGACTGTTGCCGATGTGCCGATCAGCGCGCCAATCGGTGCTGCGCCGTTGCGGTTGTTGTTTGTGGCGGTCGAGCAGCATCGTAAAGGGTTAGACACGGTGCTGGATGTGCAAGATGCGCTCATTCGAGCGGGTGTGCCGACGCAGGTGGATATCGTTGGCACACCAGTGACGCTGCCATTGCGCCACTCGCAATTGACCACCGTGCATGGCTTTTTGCGCAAGAGTGTGCCCGAACAAGCCGCCCAATTGCAGGCACTTTATGCCAAGGCGCATTTGTTTTGTGTGCCATCGCGGGCCGAGGCCTATGGCATTGTGTTTTGCGAGGCAATGGCCTTGGGGTTGCCGGTCATTGCGCGGGCCACCGGCGGCGTGCCGTCCATCGTGCAACATGGGGTGAATGGGTTATTGTTGCCGCCAAATGCGGCGGCTGAGGCGTATCGTGATGCCATCATGGGCCTCATTCACCAACCCAAACACTATGCCGCCATGCGCCAAGCGGCGCGACAACGTTATGAAACGGTGCTGAATTGGGATGTGTTTGCGGCGCGGGTGAGGCGGGAAGGCTTGGGGATTAAGGATTAGGGATTTGTTCTTTTCTTTGTGATCTTTGTGGCCGAAAATATGAATCTGGCTAAAAATCGGCAGCAGTGAGGGTGAAGGCGCGACCAAAGCCAGCCACATAGCGCCCGCTTTGGGGCGTAATGCGAAACAGGTCGAAATCGGGCAGGCTAAACATGATGGCCGAGGTCGGTAATTTGGTCAGGTAAGCAGTTTTTGCGGCTTCGTAGGCCGGGCCGGTTTTGTCGAGGCGAATGGCAGTGCCTTGGATGGCGACTCGTGGTAAGGCCAAGACTTCGCCCGTGCCAGTGTCGGGCTGGCAAATGAGCACACTGCAACGCGGTTGCGCCAAGAGTTGGCGTTTGTGGGCCGACAAATTGCTCAGGTGAATGAGCAAGCTGACCCCATCGACATCCATGCTATACGAGACCATCGCGGTAAAGGGTTCGTCATTCTCTACCACCGACAAGGTGGCTTGGCGACAGTTTATGATTAATCTGCGCAACTCGGCGCGGTCATTTTCATTCATGATGTTTTTGGGGGGATTTGGGGGATTTGGGATTAGGGATTAGGGATTGGGGATTGACGATTATTTGTGACTTGTGATTTGTCACTCATGAGTCACGAGTCATGAGTCATGAATCTCTAATCCCTAATCCTTGATCCTTAATCCTTAACCCTAATCCCCAATCTCCCCCACCACCGCCTGCCCGGCGTAGCCAAATAATTCGCCAAAGAGCGGATGGCTGATGCGGATGCTGATTTCAATTTCATTCGGGCCAATGGCGCGTTCGACGCCGATGCCGACCATGTGCATGAAACGAGGTAAGGGGAGCAGCCGCTGCCCAAACACCATATATTGCGCCCCGCGTGTGTTCATATTGAGCACATTGCCATCTTCGCTGATGGTTAGCTCCAATACCAGCGCCACTTGCGGGAAGCCAGCGAAGCGATCCATGACGGCAGCGAAAGGCTGTGGCGAGGGTGGGGCGGTAGTGAGGGTGTAATTGCGAAAAGTGCCGCTGGGGTAAATAAATTCGCGTTGCCACTCAAAACTGACTTGGCCGAGTGCGTCCTTCACCCCAGTGTTTTTGACAATGGTTGGCAAATTGTGGCCGGGCTTGGGCGTAAATGGCATCAGCGGCTGGGCAAATGCCAGCCGGTTCCATGCCCGCATGTTGGCGTTTAGGGTGACGTGTTGCCCTAAGCCAAGGTCATAATGGCGTTGAATGGCTGGATGCAGTCGGTCGAATTCTGTGCCGAGCGCGGTGCGGTAGAGTGAGCGTGACGACATGGAGTTATGGGTTACTGAGGGCAGCTAGTTTAGCTTCTAATTCAGCAATACGTTGCTCGGCAAGATAACGGGCCGTAGCCTCAGTATTAGCGCGTTTTGTCTCGATATTAGCACGTTCTGCGCCGGTTGGAATGGGGTTTTGATCGCGGTCATACCAGCGCAACCAAGTAGCGTTTACGCCTTCGTATGGGCCATCCCAAAGCCGCAAAGCAAGTCCGACATCATCAAAATAGCGGCGCGAAGTAAGGGTATAGCCGGTGCGCGAGCTGCGTTCATAAACCCGTAACTGCCCTTGCTTTAGCGTATTGAGTGGGTCGAAAATGACATAAAACGGCACATTAGCGAGCGCATATTTGCGCAATTTGCCCATTTCGTCATCTTCTTCGCCAACCTTGTTCGATACAATTTCGATCACAATATCGGGCGATTTGCCATATTCCCAAATCATATAGCAGCGGTGGCTCTTTTCCCACAATTCGTCGGGCACTTGCACATCAATGCTTAACAGCACATCGGGCACAAGCGGGGCGCTGCGCGTGTGGTAATACATGCCCACGTTTGCCATTGCCACAAAGGGTCGATCATTGCCGGGGCCTTGCCACGACGAAAAAAGAGATTCGGTGAGTAGTCGCTGTTGTTTTTCAGAAAACAGATTGTCCACTGGCGTGTCATCCTCGGTAATTAGATTGTTGACAATGTCGCGTAAGCTATCCTGAAGCGCTTTTGGCATGTAGTGACCATTGCCATTGGTTTTTGGTCCATGGTTAGCGGGAAGCTCGGCTGGCGCTGGCGGGTTGCTATCGGTAGTTGGGGTGAGAACAACCATATGCAAAAAGTATATATCAATTTGCTGAAGACAGTCTGTGTAGATGAGGTTGGTTATGTCGCAAGGTACAGTATATCCCCCACCTAGCCTTTCCTAGAGGGAGAGGCTAGGTGAGAGGCAGATGATGATTGTCGCCAAGTTTAAATAGTTTGACTATTAGCTTGATTGCGGCTTTTGTTTTTTATGAAGGCTTTTACTTCGTCGATAGTAAAAGGTGGGGTTCTTCTGTGAATAATTGCGTGGCAATTAGGGCATACAGGACGCAAATCTTCAAGAGGATTGATGGCATAACTTTCTCTTATATCAGAAAGTGGCTTTAAATGATGAATATGTATTAACCCTTTACCTTCTGCACCATAAACTTTCTCAAAATCAAAACCGCATATATTGCAAGATACGCCAAAATGAGCAATACACTTTTCTCTTGCTGGGATACTTCTCTCATAGGCATTAATATATATACTTTTTTTAGCTCCCTCAAAATACTTTTCATGCTCTGAGATTTCTTCGGGTATAGAAATGCTTTTTGTAGAAATTAATGGGATATCAAGTAAATCGAATGCATTATGATAATTTGCAATATCCAAATAATCTTGTTCTACTTTTAAAATCCCGTTATTAATAGTCCCTAACCACCTTAAAGAGTCTTTACGCCAAACTCTTAAATTGCTGTCACTCAAAATACGTGATAAAACTTTATAAGGGATTATGTATGCGTCGTTATCTCTCTTGTTTTTGTATAATATTAAACAAAAACCATCCTTGAATTGTTTTCGTAGACTATCCATTCTTCCTGGCCACGCATTGAACCAATAGTTTTTTGTGTTGCACAACAATAAGTAGTGCCTTTTTTCAATCGAGCTTTTATTTTTATCGATGATATTAATTTTTAAATACCTCTAAAAACAGAATAGTATTTGAGTTTAACAATGAAGCGAATTAAAGATTGCCTGGGCTATTTGATGTTAGTTCGGAATTGAGGTTCGGTAAAAATCGCCCCATTCATAAAACGGATGAAAGCCAATAACACGGCGGGGCTGTAAAATTGTGAACGGATCATTTTGCCGTGAGTGAGGATGCCACACGCCCCTTCATGCAATTTTGAATCGTTGCGCCCGAATACCAAGTCATCGGCTTCGCCCAATTCCATACCCTGATGCACCAATTCAGCCACACGCGGTGGCAATTGAAAACGCCCAGTGCTGGCCATGCCGGTTTTGCCCCAACCATCGACTACCACACACCACGCGCAAGCAAATAGGCCACCACGCACCGCCACCACACCCCCTTCCAAGCCAATGCCAAATTCGGCCCCGGGCACGGCTTCGAGTGCAGCGATGGCGCGTTGGGCTGCGCCAGTAATACATTCATCGTCGCCAATTGGCTGTGCGCGCACCCCCGATTCAACCAGTGTGCCAATGACATCAAACACATTGTCGGTGAGATCGGGTCGGCTGAGGGCTTGGGCCGCACCAATGCGGGCGGCTTCTAATTTAACCGGGTTTTGTGATCCAACAGCGAGTAACATTATTTTGGATTTTAGATTTTGGATTTACGATTTTAGAATAACTTGACAATGTCATATGCGCAAATGTAAACAAGTTTTCGCCGATTTCATCATACATCTTTTTAATGTGGCATTGTCAAGATAATGCAAAATCGTAAATCTAGAATTTACTTGATTGGGCTATAACCTAATTTTGTTGCCACTGCTTGCCCATTTGGGCCAACCGCCCAAGCCACAAATTTTCGCACCTCGTCTTGTGGCTCACTATTTGCCATAAAATAAATGGGCATTGGCATATGATAACTGCCACTATTTAAGGTGTCGGGGCTGGGCAAGGTATCGTCGATGCGAATAATTTTGACACGCGGCTCATTAAACACTCGCGAGGCCGGCACATAACCAATGGCTGCTGGCTGCAAGGCCACAAAGTTGAGCATCACATCGATTGAAGGCAACACAATGGCATTGGGCGACGGGGCCAGTTTGTTCATGACCACCGATTCAAATAACACTCGGGTTGGGTCATTGGCCTCACGTGCGCCCAAATCAATATCGCCGGTTAGGGTTGGGTCGATGTCGCGCCAACGACTGCGTGACCCGGCATAAATTTCACGTAGTTCAAAGGTGCTTAAATTGTTCAGCTTGTTTTGTGGGTTAACAATCACAACCAAGCTATCGGTGGCTAAATCGGTAAACCAAGGTTTGTTTTGATTGCCCGTCCCTTGATTGATTGTGCTTGGTAGCACTGACACAATGCCTAATTGGGCACGCCCCAAACGCATCGCTTCCATCGCGGCGGGGGCATTGCCCCATTCCAACACAAAATTGGTGTTGGGTTGGGCGGCGGCATAAGCATCGGTTAATGCACGCATCAAGGGCAAAGCCGCCGCGTCGGATGCGACGCGAATTTGCACTGGGGCGGGCGTTGGCGTTGGCGTTTCGGCACGGCTGCAACCCATTACTAAGACCCCAGCTAGAAATAGGTTGACCGCGAGTGGACGCAGGCCACGAATGGTTGGAAAATAAATAACGAGTGATTGAGTATTTCAGTAGTCAGATGGTTGCCTATCTGACTACTGACTACTGACTACTGACTACTTGATTCAAAGGCTTCAATTTTGTCTTTTAGCCCCAATACATAACCAATTTCATCAACCCCATTTAACATACAGGCCTTCGAGAAGCCATCGATGGGGAAAGCGACATTGCGGCCATCAGGTAAGGTAAGGGATTGGGATGCGAGGTCTACCACGACTTGAAAATCGGGGTCTTCGGCGGCAAGGCTAAACATTTGCTGATGGGTGTCGCGGTCGACGATGATGGGCAGCAACCCATTTTTAAGCGAGTTATTGCGAAAAATATCGGCGAATGAGGTGCTGATGACGGCGCGAAAACCAGCGCCGGTTAAGGCCCAAGGCGCGTGTTCGCGTGATGAGCCACAGCCAAAATTATCGCCAGCCAAAAGCACTTGGCGGCCTTTCATTTCGCTGGTGTTTAAAATAAAATCAGGCTTGGGGCTACCATCGTTGTTATAGCGCCAATCGGCAAATAAGGCTTCGCCCAACCCTTGTTTGTCGGTGACTTTTAGGTAACGGGCTGGGATAATTTGGTCAGTATCCACGTTTTCGGATGGCAGTGGTACCACTTTGCTAGAGAGCGGGGTAAACTTATTCATAAAATACAGATAAAGATGATAACACGCCACATATTAATTGCTTCAAACAACTTGCACAAGCAGCAAGAGTTTCGTGAGATTTTTGAGACAGCCGAGATTTTTAACGGCATCGAGATTTTATTGCACACCCCCCGCGAATTGGGGTTGACGCTTGACCCAGATGAAACGGCAGCTACCTATGCCGGTAACGCCCAGATTAAAGCCCAAGCGTTTTATGCCGCGCTGCAAACACAAGCTGTTATGCCGCAGCCGTTGTGGGTGATGGCCGATGATTCAGGGCTTGAGGTGGATGCGCTAGGTGGGCGGCCCGGTGTGCTTTCGGCGCGTTACCATAAGGCCGCGCCCAATGGCGATGGCTGTGCCGAATTGTTGCGTGAGATGCTGGGCGTTGCCGACGATCGACGGACAGCCCGGTTTCATGCGGTGATTGTATTAATTTCACCGGCTGGGCACGAAACGATGGTGCATGGCATTTGCGAAGGGCATATTGCCCACGAGCAACGCGGGCGCGATGGTTTTGGTTTTGACCCGGTGTTTTTAGTGGGTGGCGATGCCCAAGGCCGCACCATGGCCGAATTGACCGCTGCCGAAAAACACCTCGTTAGTCATCGTGGTCTCGCTTCAAGGCAGTTGAAAGTGCTGAGTGCTGAGTGCTGAGTCCTAAGTGCTGAAGAATAATTATGTGATCTGATACCCATCGATCATACCTAGGACTCAGCACTCAGCACTCAGCACTCTTTATTAAGATTATGAAAAACATACTTGTTCTACACGGCCCAAATTTAAATTTATTGGGTTTACGCGAGCCGCAAATTTATGGCAGCACAACCCTCGACGATGTTAATAACCATTTGTTAAACCTCGCCAAACAACGCAAAGTTGATTTACGCATTGTGCAATCAAACCACGAAGGTGTATTGATTGATAGTATTCATGCCGCCCGTGAGTGGGCACACGGGTTGCTCATTAACCCGGGCGGGCTAACCCACACCAGTGTGGCATTGCGTGATGCTATTAGCGGTGTAGCTTTGCCTTGTGTCGAAGTGCATTTGTCGAATATTCACAAACGCGAAGAATTTCGCCATCACTCGTTTATTTCGGGCGTCGCGGTTGGCGTGATCTGTGGTTTTGGCTGGCACAGCTATACGCTGGGGCTGATGGGGCTGCTCGACGCAATTTCAGACAAGTGAATTTGCTTGCAATGCATAAACTTGGGCGGTTTCTTGGGCGCAGCGCCGCCACGAAAATTGTGCGGCGCGGCGTGGGCCATGCTCACGCAGGGTTTGGGCCAGCGCGGGCTGGGTCATTACGGTGTGAATGGCTGATGCCAATGCATCGACATCGAGCGGATCAACTTGAAGGGCGGCCTCACCAACCACTTCGGGCAATGAAGATGTGTTTGCGGTGATGACAGGTGCGCCACAGGCCATCGCCTCAAGCGGTGGCAACCCAAAACCCTCGTAAAGCGATGGGTAGACAAAGGCTGAGGCCGCGTTGTAAAGCGCGGCCACTTCTTCAATGGGCAGTCGCCCTAAAAAACGCACCTGCTCGGCAATGCCCAAACGCATCGCCTCGGCCTGAATGTCGGCAAAATGCCAACCGCTTGGCCCGACATGCACGAGCGGGGCGGTGATGCCATTGGCGCGACACTTCGCATAGGCGTTTATTAGACGAATGAGGTTTTTGCGTGGCTCAAGTGCGCCTACAGTGAGGATGAAACCATCGGTGGTGTTGAGTTGGTGGCGTTGGGTGACGGCGGCAATGGTATCGGGTGCTAAAACCCGATAAGCCTCATTCGCCGCCAAATAAGTAACGGTGATTTTGCTGGGCGACACACCAAAACAACGCACAATATCGCGTTTTGACTGCTCTGAATTGGTGAGAATGTGGGCAGCATGGCGGGCCGCCAAGGGCGTAAATAGCCGCGCATAGTTGCGATGCCAAAATGGGAAATGTTGCGGGGTGTCGATAATGGTGGTGTCGTGGATAAACACAACCGCAGGGCATGGGCGTAGCAGCGGGATGCTGTTGGCGGGCATGTGTAGCAGGTCGATTTTTTGCCGGGCGGCCTGAATGGGCAGGGCAAGATGCATCCACCAAAGATCGGTGTAAAGCGTGGTGAGGCGGCGGCGCAAGGTCTTGCGCCCACTCATTTGGCGTTGCAAGTTGGCCGATAGCGGCAATAGCATTAGGTCGGGTAATGTGCCATCGGCAATTAGGGCCGCGAGCGCGTCATATACATTTTGCGCATAGACGCTGGTGCCGGCTTGGTTAAGCTGGGTAATGCTGAGGTCGAAGCCGATGCGCATGGGTTTGTGGTTAGGCGTTAAACCAATTTTCTAATTGTAATCGGTTAAATGGGGCAAAATCTTGGGTGTTGGCGGTCACCAACGTTAGGTTGTTGCATACCGCAATCGCAGCAATTTGCCCATCGGCATAGGCACTGGGCTTGCCGATTGCCATGAGTCGTGCGCGTTCTTCGGCGTGCCACTGTGATTCAGTTAAAGTGTAGGGCAGAATGAGGACTACTTTGCCGAATTCTCCTAAAAATGCCATATATTGTTGTCTGCGCTTTGACTCTGGCATACGATGCACTCCAAATAACAATTCGTGCCAAGTTATAGCCGCAATGGCACATCTGTTTTCAAATACAAGCCACTTTTCATAGACAGATTGATTTGGGATTTTTCGCATCAACTCAGAAACAATATTGGTATCCAGCAAATAACTAGCCATTAGTCATCAAATTTGAAGTCTCGACCCGACGAACGATCGCGTTGAAATAATGTTGCTGCTTCTTCGTCTGTTAAGCCATACTTATCAAATTCATACTTTTTACGAAGTGTAGTCAACCAACCTTGGTTGATCTGCCCTATGAGTCTTTGATATTCAAGTGCCGAGACCATGATTGCTATCGGAGTTCCATGACGGGTAATTTCAATAGTTTCGCCTCGCTCAGATTGGCTGATTAGTTCTTGCAATTGATAGTTTGCATCTGATATTGAGAAACTTGTCATATTCTGCCTCCTTGATATCTTTGCGTAAATCAATCTTATTATAGTGGTTTTGCCTAAGAGTCTATCTGAACAATCCCCCAAAGATTTGTTTTGAGGACGAAGTTTGGGTTATTTGGATAGACTCTAATTGGGTGTATCGCAGTTTTCAATTTCACCTGTATTATGTTCCATTCAGGTGAAATTGGTTTGCTAGCGTCGATATTCGCTCACATTTTTCGGCGCAGTGACTCCCGTCATCAAGCGCGGGTCATCAATAGGGGCAGATGGGGTCAGCGCGAGTGGCAACACCCCAGCCCAAATCGGCAAAGCATAATCTTCTTCATCGTCACCGGGTGGGCCGGTGCGCACCTTGGCCGAGGCTGTTTCAATATCGACTGCCACAAATTTGGTCGATTGCATTTCTTTGTCGGTGGCACGGCGCACATCGGCCCAACGGCCTTGGGCGACATGCTCGGTAATGGCTTCCATCACCAGCCATTGCTCGTCGTAATCGGTGACAAGCCGCCCTGAGCCAAATAACACCGCCGAACGGTAATTCATGCTGCTGTGAAAGGCTGAACGCGCCAATACCAATCCATCGAGCAAGGTGCAGGTGATGCACAACTTTTCGCTCGTTGCTGCCAGCTTGAGCAAACGGCTGGCGGGTGCGCCGTGTAGGTAAATGGTGTCATCGACCCGCGCATGAATGGTGGGGATGACGATGGCTTGCCCATCTTGCACAAAGCCAACGTGGCAGATAAGGGCTTCATCAACGATTGGGTAAATGGTGGCGCGGTCGTAATGCCCGCGATAGGCCAACCGTCGCACGCGGTTGAGATCGTTGATGGTGAAGGTGTTTGTTTCGCTCATGGTGAGCGCAATTGTAATAGAGCCGTTTGGAGATGATGGGGTAACCTCTCAATAATTAAGGCTATCCTTACCAAGATCATTCCCCACAGGGGATGGAAATATTATGAGTTCGGCGAAAACCGGATAGATTGGAAATAGTATACATTTGTTCATTCGCTTAGAAAAAAAGAGAGATGAATATACGGCGCATTAAAGATAGAATATTAATTATTGATCTATAGTAAATCAATAAAAAGAGGCGGCGGTTTTTATTGATTTGCGATTTGAGTAGTTTTGATCAGATTAAAAAAGGATAGCTTTGGCTTAGCGTCATGGGCGTGGTTGAACAAATTTATGCTACCCAGCTTACAAGCAGACAGCGCGATCTGTTGCTGATATTGCTTGAGGCAAAGGGGCCGCTAAGCCGCGCTGAGTTGGCTGAGAAGTTGAATTTATCGAGCCGTCAACTTAATTATGATTTGAAATGGGTGGGTGAGCATTTGGCCCAAAATAAAGCTGAGTTGTGTGTGTTGCCGCGAATTGGCATTGAGGTGCGATGCACGGCAGAGCAACGGCGCGGCTTTATGCGGCAAATTGGGGGCGTTGGTTCTGTGCAGATTGTTTTATCGAGCACGCAACGACTTCATCTTTTAATTTTTATTTTATTAATTGCCAAACAACCCCTAACCCTTGAAGATTTACAACAAAAAGTATTGGTGTCTCGCACCACCATCATTAAAGACCTGAACCGCTGTGAAAGCTGGCTAGGGTTGCATGGGGTGTTGCTTGAACGTCGCCCTAATTTTGGTATTCAGTGCAAATTAAATGAGCGTTTAAAACGGCATGTCATGTTGGATATGTTGTGGGAGGGCAGCGAACAACATGACCCATTGATTCGGATTACGCATTTTCATGGGTTGCAATTGGTTTTGGCCAATGATCGTGACTTATTGCCAGTTGTCAATGAGGTGTTTGCGCAGATTTCTAAATGGGATATCGGCCAAAGTTTGAGTTGGGTATCTGAGACTGAAAAAGATTTGGGTGGGCGTTTTTCAGATGATGCCGTATTGTATTTAGCCCTCGCGTTGGCAATTCAAGCAGATCGTGTGCGATTTGGGCAACGGGTGCAAATTGATGCGGAAACCTTGATTTGGTTAAAGTCGTCTGGGGTGTGGCCGATTTCGACGCGGGTCGTGGCGCAATTTTCGAGCAGCTTTGCAAAAGTGCCGGATGAAGAAGTGGCTTGGGTGTGTATGTATTTGTTATCTGCACCGCGTAGCGAAGGCTGGTTTCATGAGGTCGATGCGCTTGGTAATGAAGCAGGCATGGTGGATGAGATCATGCAATTAATTGCGGATACCTATGGGATTCAACGCATGAGCCGTGATCGGATGTTGCGTGAAGGCCTGATTAATCATTTGGCCCCAGCTTGTTTTCGGCAACGATTTGGTCTGCATATGCAGCCTTTGTTGCCACAGGTGCAATTGTCGGATGATTATGAATGTGAAGTGACTACGGCAAAAAAAATAGTGGCATTGGTTTATGAGCGTAGTGGCAATATTTTGCCTGAGCGTGAAAGCAGTGGGTTGGCGCAATTGATGCGAGCCGCGTATATGCGTGAGCGACAAGATGAAGCCCAGCAAGTGATTGTGGTTTGCCCGAGCGGTATGGTGACAGCGCAGTTATTGGTTGCACGGCTCAAAGTTTATTTTCCACGTTTAGGCAGTTATCGGGTGGTGTCGTTACGCGAATTAGGCACAGAGACTTTGCAGCTAAATCAATTGATTGTAGCCACAGTGCCGTTGCCTGCCCAGCTTGTAAAACAAGCTCGTGTTGTTCAGGTTCACCCTTTGTTATTACCGACCGATATTGAACGCATAACCCGTGAAATTACCTGATCTTTTGGCTGAATAAAAATATAGAGGAGGTTTAATCGACTAATTATCTAATTTATTTTCCTTATCATTCATTGATGCTAGGTGAAGGCCCTGATCACCTTGTGCATCTTTTTCATCAGGGCAGTTTTTAATTTTTTGTTCCACAAATTTTATTTTTTTCAAGAGGAGATTTTAAATGCAAGCACGAATTCAACGTTTCGGCGGCTTTCTCGCAGGGATGATTATCCCTAATATTGGTGCGTTTATTGCGTGGGGTCTTATTACCGCTTTGTTTATTCCGACAGGTTGGACGCCTAATGCCACCTTCGAAAAACTGGTTGGCCCGATGATTGTCAATTTGTTGCCGATTCTGATTGGCTATACCGGCGGCAAGATGATTCATGGGCATCGTGGTGGTGTGGTTGGCGCAACTGCAACGATGGGTGTAGTGGTTGGCGCTAGCATCCCCATGTTCTTAGGTGCGATGGTGATGGGGCCATTGGGCGGCTGGTGTATCAAGAAGGTCGATGAACTTTTGGAGGATAAAGTGCCGGTTGGTTTTGAGATGTTGGTGAATAACTTCTCAGCCGGTATTTTGGCTGTTATTTTGGTTTTAATTGCCAATGTCATTATTGGGCCAATTGTGAGTGCGATTAGTGATGTGGCCGGTGGGATTGTTAACGGATTGGTGACTGCACGCCTAATACCCTTGGCTGCTATTGTGATCGAACCAGCAAAAGTATTGTTCTTGAACAATGCCATTAATCATGGCGTGTTGGCCCCACTTGGTGTTACTGCCGCTAAAGAGACCGGTCGCGCATTACATTTCTTGCTCGAAACGAACCCGGGCCCCGGCTTGGGTTTGTTGCTTGCTTATTACATTGCTGGCAAAGGGTTGATGAAGGCATCTTCACCCGGTGCTATGATCATTCACTTCCTCGGTGGGATCCACGAAATTTACTTCCCATATGTGTTGGCACATCCAATCATGATTTTGTCGCCGATTGCGGGTGGCTTGGCTGCAAACCTGTGGTTTACAATTACTGGTGCAGGCTTGGTGGCAACCCCATCACCCGGATCAATCTTCGCTTATTTGGCGGTTACACCCCCGGGGCAATTTATCCCTGTGATGGGTGGCGTGTTGATCGGGGCTGTGGTGGCGTTCTTTGTTGGCGCATTCCTATTGCGTTTGCGCCCGATTCCAGCTGAGAAGGCAGATGACTCATCTACCTACAGCTCAACTGGCATCCCAGGTTTATCGTAATTTGTAATTAAAAAAGACATCGATGTCACCCTTTCACAAAAAGTTTTACTTGATGAGAGTGGGTGACATCGACAAAAAATTATGGCATCAACAATTTCAGCATCCGAAGTAAAAACCATTATTCTGGCCTGTGAGGCGGGCATGGGGTCTAGTCTAATGAGTGTTAATTCGCTCAAGAAAAAATTCAAGGCAGCGCTTGTTACTGATGTCAAGGTAATGCACTTACCTGCGCGTGAAGTTCCAGCCAATGCATCATTGATTGTCGTTCATGAAATGTTGGCAAAAGTGGTGCGTTCTAAAGCACCCAATGCTGTTGTTGTCACGTTCAAACATTTTCTCAATGACCCAGCTTTTGATAAATTAGTCAAAGCTTTTGTTGAAAAGGGTAATATCATCGCATCGCCTGAGTAAAGTTATGTCTATTTTAGCCATAAATCGAATTCGTTTGAGATCGGAAGCCGTTGATAAAGTCGATGCAATTCGTCAAGCAGGCGAGTTGCTAGTGACAACGGGTTGTATTACGCCTGAATATGTTGAAGGGATGTTGGCCCGTGAACGGAGTATGTCTACTTATTTAGGGAACGGCGTGGCGATTCCTCATGGTGAATATGACAATCGTCAGCATATTCTTAAAACAGGCATCTCAGTCGTGCAAATACCGGCGGGGGTTGAATGGGAAACGGGCGAAATGGCGCATTTGGTAATTGGGATTGCGGCATCATCGGATGAACATGTGGATGTGTTAACCCGTTTGGCCAATGTCGTTGACGATGATGCGGCCTTGCAAATTTTAAATCAGACACACGATCCACAAATCGTCTTTGATACCTTAAGCGCCTAAGGTTTATTTGTTTTTGGCAATGGGTGTGGCAAAAATGCACGGCCTGTCTGTTGCAATCATTTCAGCCAACATCATCTTGAATTGAGATGATAGGAGTTACCTATGAAGCAAGGCAACCTCATTATTCAAAACGTCACAGGGTTACACGCACGCCCCGCCAGATTATTTGTCGATGCAGCCAAAAAATTTACAGCCAGCGTTCAAATTAAACATGCTGGGCGAAGCGCCAATGGCAAAAGCATGATTTCGATGTTGACATTGGGCGTTGAATGTGGGGCTGAGATTACGATGCTGGTTGATGGGAGTGACGAAGTTGGGGCCTATGCCGCCCTCGAAAAATTAATTCACGAGGGTTTTGGTGAAACGCTTGTTAATAAAAATACCGCCACGCAAAATGGGGCGATCACGGCTGCCACTTCTGCCGCCCCAGCGGTTTTGGCCCCGCTCACCACGCTGCCATTGCCAACCCCTGCATCTCATTTGGTCGAAGGGGTGATTGCTGCGCCGGGTATTGCCATTGGGGGCGTTTTTAAATTGCAAGAAACCACAGTGGCATTGGCTGCTTTTTCGGGTGATGTTGACGCTGAGCAACATGCGTTAAGAAATGCAATTTTGCAGGCTGGTAACCAATTGACCCAATTGCGCAACCAATTAATTGCCAGCGGGGTCAGCAATGAGGCCGCAATTTTT
>CAMDWA010000089.1 GCA_945877855.1 Thermoflexus hugenholtzii JAD2
TGGCGAGGGCTTTGCTCTCGCCAAATACCAAGTGATCGTGTGTTTGACAAAAATTTGTTTTTTAGGCATTCTCGCCGCGCCATTTTTTAGCGCCGTTGCATTGACAATGCTTTAATTTTTTGCCGGTAGTGCAGAATGGGCAAACATCGTTACGCCCCAAACTCTTGATATTGAGCTTTTTGCCGCTTGGCATCTCATTCACCGGCGCAACAATGGCTGGGGCGGCGGCTTGAACTGGGGCAGCAACAACGGTGGTCTTGCCGTCTTGGGCCTGGGCCGCAGCTTTATTGCTGGGTTTGCCGCGGGTGGGCAGTTTTTGCGGCGGGCGAATTTGGCGTTGGGGCAATGCAGCCCGCACTTGTGCCGGTGCTTTTTGAGCTGACTCGGGCTGTGCAGCTTGGGTATTTAAACGCACATTAAAAATGGTATTCGCTACTTGCTCACGCAATTGCGCTACCATATTATCAAAGGTCACACTGGCCTCAACCCGATAAGAGTTGAGCGGGTCGCGCTGACCATAGGCCCGCAAGCCAATGCCTTCGCGCAGTTCGTCCAAATCGGTCAAGTGTCGCACCCAAAGTTTATCAACCGCCTGAATCATGATCGAACGATCACGCACGAGGCGTAAGGCATCAAAAAACACCTTTTTCAAACGCGCCATGTCGTCGTCCTGAAACATGACAAAAGGGGTGTCATACAACATCAAATAGCGTTCGCGTTCAAAATGCTGATTGGCCCAAGCGGTAATTGCACTCGCCAATAAGTCACGCGGGCTGTTGTCGAGCACGTTAAAGGTTACAGCCTGTTGTGTGAGCACACCCAAGAATGAGTTGGCCGCATCATCAATGCCTTGCGGGTAACGCTGCTCGGCGAGGTTTTCCAGTTCATCGATGATATCTTCGCGGGTGCCTTTTTGCCAAACGTGCGGGTCAAAATCATGTTGCAATGCCACAATGGGCGCCACCGCATTCTTTAGCCCTTGCACATCCCATTGCTCAAAATCTTCGCTTGCGGCATAGGTTTTAACCGCATCTTCAATGACTTCGCCAACCATGTCTAATACCGACTCTTTCAAGTCAATTTTTTCAAGAATGGTGCGACGTTGGGCATAAATCACTTCGCGCTGTTTGTTAATCACATCGTCATATTGAATGACATGTTTACGCACATCGAAGTTATAGCCTTCAACCTTCTCTTGGGCCTGCTCAATCGACTTGCTAAGGATGCCATACTCCATTGGCACATCCTCTTCCAAGTTCATGCGATCCATTAAGCCTTTCACCCGTTCACCGCCAAAGCGGCGCATCAGTTCATCATCGAGCGAGACAAAAAAGCGCGATGACCCCGGGTCGCCCTGACGGGCGCAACGACCACGCAACTGGTTATCGATACGCCGTGCCTCATGACGTTCAGTGCCAACCACATGCATACCGCCCAAGGCCTGCACCACTTTTTTATCTTTGGCACAATCAGCCTCGGCTTCAGCGAGGGCGGCGGCCCATTCTTCTTTGCTGGTCGTGTTTAAATCTTTGCCTTGCTTGCGCAAATTTTCACGCGCAATCCCCTCGGCATTGCCGCCTAACAAAATGTCGACACCACGACCAGCCATGTTCGTAGCAATGGTCACACTGCCACTGCGCCCGGCCTGTGCCACAATTGTAGCCTCACGCTCGTGTTGTTTGGCGTTTAACACTTGATGCACCACGCCTTTGCGTTGCAACATCTTGCTCAACATTTCGCTGGTTTCGATGGCAATCGTGCCGACCAAGACCGGGCGGCCTGTCTTCGAAACCTCGGCAATTTCTTCGACAACCGCCTTAAATTTGGCTTCATGGTTTTTGTAAACCAAATCAGCATAATCAAGCCGTTTGAAATATTTGCGTTGGGTCTTAGCATCAACAAAAGTGCTGATCGGCGTGCCATCCACAAACGTATCTTTTTGCTCAATCAGCTTTTTCTGCGAGGTCATATACTCGATATTGGTGGGCAATGGCACCACTTCGAGGCTATAGATCTTGAAAAACTCTTCTTCTTCGGTCTTAGCAGTACCAGTCATGCCGCCGAGTTTTTCATACATGCGAAAGAAGTTTTGAAAGGTGATGGTGGCATAGGTCAATGACTCACGCTGCACCTTTACGCCTTCCTTGGCTTCGATCGCCTGATGCAACCCTTCAGAAAAGCGTCGTCCGTGCATTAAACGGCCTGTAAATTCATCGACAATCAGAATTTCGCCCTTTTCATCCACCACATAATCACGGTCTTTTTCAAAAATCACATGTGCCCGCAAAGCATTGTCCAAATACGGGGTCATTTGGGCATATTCAGCCGAATAAATATTATCGATACCCAACCAACGCTCGATATTTTCGATGCCTTCTTCGGTCAGCGTCACATTTTTGCTGCGGGCTTCAACAATATAATCGCCATCGGGGTCTTTGGGGTCGTTGCGCTCGCTTGGTTTTAAGCGTTTCACCAATTGGGCAAATTGCACATATTGCTCCGACGGCTCATCGGCGGGGCCGCTAATAATGAGCGGCGTGCGGGCTTCGTCGATCAACAAGTTGTCAACTTCGTCGATGACGGCAAAATACAACAAAGGTTGTCCATTTTTACGCGGGTCAGCTTCATTTGTCCGCACCCGTTGCACACAATCGGCCAACTCGGTGGTCATGTTATCGCGCAAATAATCAAAGCCATATTCGTTATTTGTGCCATAAGTGATGTCGCATTGATAAGCCTCGCGGCGTGGCACAGGCCGCAAATTCATCAAACGATCATCAGCCGATGGGTAGCTGGCATCAAAGACATACGTCGAATCATCAACATGCCCATTGCCCGCCGATTGCAAAATGCCGGTCGTCATGCCCAAGGCATGATAAACCTGCCCCATCCATTGGGCATCGCGCTTTGCCAAATAGTCGTTTTGGGTGACCAAATGCACACCTTTGCTGGTCAATGCATTTAAATAAAGCGGGCAAGTGGCAACCAAGGTTTTGCCTTCGCCGGTGCGCATTTCGGGGATCTTGCCTTGGTGGAGCAACGCCCCGCCTACCAATTGCACATCGTAATGGCGCATTCCGGTGACGCGACGGCTGGCTTCGCGCACGGCGGTAAAGGCTTCAGGCATCAAATCATCAAGTGTTTCGCCTTTGGTTAATCGGGCACGGAACTCGCTGGTTTTATTGCGCAATTCGGTGTCCGTCAGTTTCATATAATCAGGCTCAAGCTGGGCGCAGCGTTGCACGAGCGGTGCAAGGCGTGCCAAGGCCTTATCGCTCTCGCTGCCCACGAGCTTGGTCAGTAAGTTTCGTAACATAGCGGGTGAATTATATCGGGCAAGCGTGAGTTAAGTTGCAAGTGGCAATACGCCCTAAAATAAGAAGAAAATAAGTAATAGAGTGGAGTCCGAATTGATGAAAGGTTTTGCCGATTTCACTGTCTATCCCCACAGCTACGCTGTGGGAATTTGCTCTCGCAATAGTCCTTGAAATAACCTGCAACTTTGCAACTTTGTTTCAATAACACAAAAATCGGGCATAAGTCACATGGCTAAACGATAGACATCATTATATAATTATTTATATCTGCCAGATTGACATTAAATCTAACAGATACGAGCATCTAAATCACAGATTGACCGTCGTTCAAAAGGAGATAATTTATGACTGCACCGCATTCCGCACTGCTCTTAGGCATCGCAACGGCGCTATTACTTAGCGCCTGTGCCCCACAAACGCCCGCCGCAAAACAAGCCGAAGTGACCCGTGTCGTCGAAGTCACACGCTTCCCGACCCCAACTGTGGCTGCCCCGCCAACCCCCAAGCCAACATTGGCGGCTGGCGAACAACCCAAACATGCAACAGAAGTGAAATATGGGGATCTCACCCGCAAAATTCGTGCTCGTGGAAACTTGATCTGCGGGGTCAGCAACTTATCACCGGGGTTTGCCCATTCAGTGACAAGCAGTAATGGCTTATTAGAATTTAAAGGGTTAGATGCCGATATCTGCCGTGCGTTAGCCATTACCATGTTAGGCGATGTCAAAAAGTTATTTATTGTGCCTATTGATGACAAAAACAAGCTGCAAAAATTGCACGATGGCGAAGTCGATGTGCTCATTCGTAATTCGATATGGACGGTGCAGCAAACCGAAGACTTAGATGTTGATTATATTATTGTTACTTATTATGATGGTCAGGGCATTGTCAGCTCAAAGAAAAGTGGCATCAATAAAGTTGAGGACTTAGCCAATAAAACCATTTGCGTGGCCGAAGACACCACTTTTGAATGGAACTTAAAAGATCAACTAACACCACGCGGTATTACCTATAAAACCCTTAAGTTTCCACAAAGCAGCCATGCGTGGGCGGCTTATGAGGCCGGCAAATGTGATGCTTATACCAATACAAAATCTGACATCGTGGCCCAAATGAGCCGCGCTTTAGACCCCACAGAGCATCTCTTGCTTGATGCAACCTTGTCGAAAGAACCCCTCGGCCCGATGATTCGGCATGGCGATGATGAATGGTATGACTTGGTGAAGTGGACTTGGTATGCATTGTGGGCCGCTGAGGAATATGGGATTACCTCTAAAAACATAGATGAATTTGTGGCGAAATCAAAAAACAAAGAAATTCGCCGCTTCTTGGGGTTAGAGGGGGGGGTGGCGAAAAAGCTTAATACACACCCATCTTGGACGGTTGATATTATTAAAGCGGTAGGCAATTATGGCGAAATTTGGGATCGTCATTTGGGCGATAACACCCCAATTAAGTTGCCGCGTGGGCCAAATGGCCTTTATTTGCAAGGTGGATTGCTTTATTCGCCCCCATTTAGAGCAAATTAACAGACTTAGATGCAAGCACCTATTGATGCCTGTGGGCTTGCAAACACGTTCAAGGATCTACGTCATGACAAACCAATTTTTTAAAAATATAAAACAACAAGCTGTACGCTTCACCTCCCTCCTCATCGTCGGGGCGGTTGTTAGCGCATGTGGTGCCCCTATTAACCCACAAACCCTCGAAGTTACCCGCATTGTCGAAGTAACGAAGGTCGTTTCACCAGCCAGCATTAATCAAGTTAAACCAACCCCAACCAATTCGCCTTATGCTAATAATGCCATTGAGGGTGAATTGGAATTTGGCGATATTCTCAAAAAGATAAAGGAACGGGGGAAGGTATTGTGTGGCGTTACCACCCTCGCACCGGGGTTTGCCATAAAAGATGATAAAGGCGTATGGAAAGGCCACGATGTGGATATTTGCAAGGCATTGGCGGCGGCTGTGTTTGGTGATATCACTAAAGTCGAAATTAAACCTGCGATCGGTATCAATAAACTACGCGATCTGCATAATGGCGAATTTGATGTGCTGATTCGTTATTCAACTTGGACGGTGCAACATACAGCAGATTTAGAAGTTGAATATATTATTGTGACTTATTATGATGGGCAAGGTGTGATTGCAAACAAAAGCAAAGGATTTAAAACTTTGGCTGACCTAAAAGGAAAACCAGTGTGTGTTACCATTTTTACAACGGCTGAATGGAACATGGCCGACAAAATGGAAGAACTGGGCATTGAATACAACCCAGTCACTTTTGATTCGCCCAAAGATGCTTGGTCGGCCTACGAAAGTGGTATTTGCGAGGCCTATGTAAATGATAAAAGCACCCTCGCCACCCAATCGGCTGCCGCTACCAAACCCGCAGATCATCGAATTATGGATCTGACCATTGCCAAAGAATCGTTAGGGCCAGTGGTGCGTCATGGCGATGACCAATGGTTTGACATTGTGAAATGGACTTATTACGCGCTATGGGCCTCAGAAGAATATGGCGTGACCTCTAAGACAGTGGATCGGGTATGGACAACCAGCAAAGACCCTGAAACCCGCCGTTTATTGGGGTTAGAAGGGGGTGTAGCCGAAAAATTAGGCGTTGATCGCCGCTGGGTTTATAACATGGTCAAGTTGGTGGGCAATTACCAAGAAATTTGGGATCGCAATCTCGGCCCCGACACGCCCAATGCGTTGCCGCGTGGCTTGCACAATTTGTATATCAATGGCGGTATGCAATATTCGCCTCCGTTCAGGTTAAATTAGCAAAATGGTTTTCGCCGGATGCGCGGTATCCACTCTAACAAGGCTAGGGTTAATATCGCGCATCCGGTATTTTGTGTTTTTCACTCTCTGAGCAGTGGTACACTCGCAGCCAATGGAAAAGCGGCGAATTCCTACCACATTAATTGTGCTATTGGTGTTTTCATTGTTAGGGGTTGGCGCGGCAGCTTTGGTCATTGGGGCCTCAAATGCCCAACTCACCAACTCAACCGCCAATAACACCCCAGCACGCAGGGTATTACGCGAAAATACCCCCGCCCCCGATTTCACCCTCACCACCCTCGAAGGCGCAACTATTAAATTAAGCGACTATCAGGGGCGGCGCATCATGCTCAATTTTTGGGCCTCGTGGTGCGCCCCTTGTTTGGCCGAAACGCCTGATCTGGTCTCGGCTTATAACAATTTGCTTAAACAAGGCGAATCAGATATCTTGTTTGTCGGCATTGGGGTCAATGACGATATTCAAAACCTGCGTAAATTTGCTGAGAACAATCGGGTGCCTTACCTGATCGTTAACGACCCGACGAGCGTTGTAGCCGATGCTTATGGGGTCATTGCCATGCCGATTACTGTTTTTATCGACGAAAAAGGGCTTGTGTATCGCAAATTTATTGGCGCAGTCAAACAACAACAGGTGATGGATGTGTTTAAAGAGATGAAAGGCGGGAAATAGAGATCAGTAGCCAGTAGTTAGATAATTCATAAATCCAAAATCTAAAATCTAAAATCCAAAATATGAATAATCCTTCTTTTGCAGTCATTGGCGGCAGCGGCCTTTATGCCATGCCCGGTTTGAGCGATGTCAGCGAACATCACATTGCTACGCCATTTGGTGACCCATCTGATGTCATCATCATTGGCACACTCGCTGGGGTACGGGTGGCATTTTTGCCACGACATGGGCGCGGGCATCGACATCTCCCCAGCGAAGTGCCTTACCGCGCCAATATTTACGCCCTAAAAAGTTTGGGGGTCAAGCACATCGTCAGCGTTAGCGCCTGTGGCAGCTTGCGCGAAAATCTAAAGCCGTGCGACATTGTGGTTCCCGACCAATTATTTGATTTCACCAAAGGCAAACGCGAAGGCTCGTTTTTGGGTGGCGGCATTGCTGGGCATGTGTCGTTTGCAGAGCCATTCTCAAAATCGTTGAATACGGCCTTATTAAAGGCTGTACGAGATGCCGGCGGCACGGCGCACGCGGGCGGCACTTTGGTTACGATCGAAGGGCCTCGTTTTAGCAGCAAAGCCGAAAGCCATGCCTTTCGCGCTTGGGGTTGCGATATCATCGGGATGACGGCTTCACCCGAAGCGGCATTGGCCCGCGAAGCCGAGATCGATTTTGCCATTATGGCGCATGTCACCGATTACGATTGCTGGCACGAAGAAGAGGCCGCCGTCACAGTTGAAATGGTAATCGAACGTCTACACGCCAACCTCAGTATCGCCCAGCAAGCCATCACCAATATTGCGCCTGTCATCGCTAGCTTGCCCCACGAAAGCGCGGGCTTTATGCGATCAGCCGTAATGACCACCGCCAAAGATAGCATGTCTCAGCAGGCCCGGCAAAAGCTCGATCTGCTGATTGGGCGCTATGTATAAATGAGTGAATGAGTGATTGAGTGAATGAGTGATTGAAATTAAATCACTCATTCACTCAATCACTCATTCTTCCATTCACTCACACCATGAAAACGATCCATTGGCTACTTACATTGCTATCGCTGATGCTAAATTGTGTAGTGATTGGGGCATTGGTTTATGGCGTGATGTTAGCGCGTCAAATTGCAGGTGGTGCAGCCAACACGCTCGAATCGATCGGCAACCAGACCATTAACTATAGTTTGCAAATTAGCCAAACTGTGCCTGTGCGTGCCACAGTGCCATTTAACCAGCGACTCGATATCCCAATTAATCAAACCGTGCCGGTCGATACCATCATTCAAATTAACCCGACTTTACCCGTCGTCGGGCCAATTGCGCTCGATGTGCCCGTAAAAACCACCATTCCAGTGCGCATTACTGTGCCCATCAGCTTTAGTCAAAGCATTCCTGTCAACGCCGATGTGCCCATCAACCTCGTTGTGCCCATTCAAATTCGCATTGCCGATACCGAGCTAAAACCGCAAATTGATGCTTGGGTTCGGCTGCTGCGGCAATTTGCGCCGTGAGACAAATTAGGCGCGTTTGGCCTTCATACGCGCAATCAAACTGCGCCATGCGCCCACAAAACCATAGGGCAAAAACAACACAATGCCCACATAAGCCAACCCAAACAGCAAGGGCCAACGCGGGCCAAAAGCTGTATTTAACCCATAGCCCAGCAAATGAATGAATGCCGCGCCGATCATCGGGCCGCTGAGTGTGCCAGCCCCGCCGATGATGGTCATTAGCAAGGCGTTGATGGTAGTCGAAGTCGCCAACATATTGGGGTTAGCATTCAAATTCCACAGGGCATTCATCATGCCCGCCAAGGCCGCCAATACACCCGATGCCACCATTGCTAACAATTTATATAAAAAGGTGTTGTAACCAATGGCCCGCGCCCGCAATTCATTTTCACGAATAGCAATAAATACACGCCCGGTAGGGGACTGGGTGACGCGCCGCACCAAATAATAGCTAAACACACAAAACGCCAGCGAAACAAAGTAAAACATCAACCGCTGCTGGGTCGGGCTAAGCCACGCTGGCACGGGTATCCCTTGTAACCCATCTTCCGCGCCGGTCCATTCACGAAAATCGGTGGCTTCAGACAATACAAACATCATTTGGGCAAAGGCCAAAGTCACCATTGTGAGGTAAACCCCTTGCACCCGCAAGGAGGTTGCACCGATGAACAAACCTAAAATTACCGCCACCACGATGACAGCCAACACCACTGCCCACAAAGGCCAAGCGGCATGTTTGAGCAATATGCCAGCCGTGTAACCACCTGCGCCAAAAAACAAAGCATGGCCAAATGACAAAATACCGGTGTAACCCATAAGCAGGTCATAACTGACGGCATAGACAGCCAAAATAAACACCTGTGCCAACATCCCTTGCCAAAATTTTGGGGTACCACTATCAATGGGTTCGCCGGTCAGCCAAGATAATGCAAAAGGAAAGAGGGCAAGCGCAATAATGAGACCAAATGTTAGGCGATGGTTTTGTAATTTCATGCTTAATCCTTTTTACCAAACAGGCCTGATGGACGCAATAGTAAGACCAAGGCCATGATCAAAACCGTACTGGCACGGGCAATCGAAAGCGATAACGAGATGGCTTGCTCCATCCAAGGCAATTGCAACCCGCCTAACACCAATTGATCACCAATTGCGCGGGCCAGCCCGAGCAATAATGCGCCAGCCGTCGCACCAACCAAGCTGCCCATGCCGCCAATGACAACGGCAATAAACCCCTGCAATAAAAACTCTTGTCCCATCGCCAAATTGACCCCAATGATGGGGGCGGCAATCACCCCGCCCATGCCCGCCAAACCTGTGCCAAGCGCAAATACGCCAGTAAACACACGCCGCACATTGACGCCCAAGGCCTGCACCATCTCAGCATCTTGCACCCCAGCGCGAATGATGATGCCAATACGTGTTTTTTGCAACAAGATCATCATGCCAGCAAAGGCCAGCACACCAAATAAAATGACAAATAAACGATAACTAGGGAAAGGCCGCCCCAAGATGAGAATAGAGGAGCAATGATCACTCAGAAAATCGAACAATGACGGCGACGGGCAATTGGGTGTATTGGCATTAAAAAATGCCGGAATATTCATGAAATAGCCAATGGTTCCCCAAATGGCTTTGATAATTTCGGTGCCAACAAATGTTAGACCCAACGTTAGCAACACCTGATAAATAGGGCGCTTATAAAGCGGGCGAATGAGTGCCCATTCCATGATTGCCCCCAATAAGGCCCCGCTAGCCCCACCCACCAAAATAGCGATGGCAAAGCGCAAATTACTATCTAAGGCTTGCCCAAAACCACTAGCATAAAACGCATAGCCCAAATAGGCCCCGGCCATAAATAATAGGCCATGGGCAAAATTCAACACATCCATCAAGCCAAAAATAAGCGATAACCCCGACGACACCAAAAAATAAATCGCCCCCAAAGTCAAGCCAGACAATAATACGCTCACAGCGACTTTGGCCTCGAAACGTGCAAACAAGGCCATAACGGCCAACGCAACAATTAGCAAGGTGACAACCGTAGCGCGTTGTTTTGCCATCCACATGCGAAAAATTTGTGTCATACCGCCCCCAATAACCGCGCGGTCAAGGCCGAATCGACGACCAATTCTGCCATATCACCCGCCTGCACCACCCGCCCTTCATCTAATATACAATAATAATCGGCCAAAGCCGCCGCCATACGAAAATTTTGCTCCACCAGCAAGACAGTCATGTGTTGTTTCAATTGGCGCAAGGCATCCACAATCGCCCCGACAATAATGGGGGCCAAGCCTTCACTCGGCTCATCGACCAACAACAACCGATTCTCAGCCACCATTGCCCGCGCAATGGCCAACATTTGCTGTTGGCCCCCGCTCAAATGTCGCCCCGCCCGCGCCTCAAAACGTTTGAGATCGGGAAACAGCGCATATAAATTAGGCAAGGCGCGTTCAAGGTCGCCGCGTTTACGCTCGGCAATTTGCAAATTTTCATACACGCTTAGGTCACGAAAAATAGCGCGGTGTTCTGGCACATAACCCAAACCACGGGCGGCAATCTCGTGCGTCGGCAATGCCTCTAGCCGTGCCCCATCAAACACAATTTGCCCACTACGCACCCGCCACAGCCCCATGATGCTACGCAAGGTGGTGGTTTTTCCTGCACCATTTCTGCCCAATAACGCCGTAATATGGCCTTCTGGCACACGCAAATCGACCCCCTGCAAAATATGGCTCTGCCCAATAAAGGTATTAACCCCTTGCAAGCACAACAAATCTTTGCTCAAAACCCACCTCCCAAATAAGCCCGTTGCACCTCGTCGTTGCTGCGAATCTCATCGGGTTTGCCTTCGGCCAAAATGCGGCCCTGATGCAACACCGAAATTCGATCGCTAAAACGCATCACTACGTGCATATTGTGTTCAACCAGCAAAATCGTGCGATTGCCATCCGCACGAATACGTTCGATCGTCTCCATCAGTTCGGGCACTTGCTCAGTTGCCATGCCAGCTGTCGGTTCGTCAAGCAAAAGCAACTTGGGGTCACCTGCCAACAAAATCGCTAACTCTAGTTTACGTTTGTCACCATGTGGCAACAAGGCAGCAATCTGTCGCTCACGACCAGCCAAACCCACCATCGCCAACGCTTGTGCTGCCCGTGCCTCATATTCTGGCAAATCATCGGCATGTCTCCAAAATTGGTAGCTTTGTTTGGGGTAACGCGCCTGCGCCGCCAACCGCACATTTTCAATGACGCTGATATTGTTAAAAATATTGGTAATTTGAAAACTGCGCCCAATACCCAAGCCCGTCATACGGTGCAAAGGCATATTGGTAATATCGCGCCCGTCATAACGCACCCGCCCGGCAGTGGGCTTTAACACCGCGCTAATGCAATTAAACAAAGTGGTTTTGCCCGCGCCATTGGGGCCAATGAGCGAATGTAAACTGCCTTGCCGCACCTGCAAATTTACGCCATCGACAGCACGAAATGCACCAAAATCACGGGTGAGTGCAACAGTTTCGAGAATATTGGTCATATGCGTGCAGATTTTGCCGACCTCACGATATCGTGAGATCGGCATATCCTACAATTTCAAGAATAAGCAGCCAACGCTATTTCTTACAACGATTTAACTCGGCAGGCACAGCACAAGGCGGCGCACTTTCTTCGGGTTTGAGTAACTTCACCAATTCAAAAAATTTGAAATCTGGGTCGGTAACGTTGAGCAATTTCACCAATGGCATAGGCTGCAACAACACATGATCTTCGGGACGCACGGTATATTCACCCTTTGGCCCATTAAACTTCAGGCCTTCAAGTGCTTTAATCAATTTTGCGGGATCGGTATCGCCGCCAGTGGCTTCAAGTGCTTTCACAAACATCACAGCCGCATTAAAACCACATTCACTAAACAGGTCTGGCACACTGTTAAATTTGGCTTTGTGGGCGCTGACCAACGCATTGTTTTCGGCGTTATTAAACAAGCTATAGTGATATACACTCACCCCTACCGAGCCAGTGGCAGTGCTGTAACCCGATTTCATGCTGGCGTTATCGCCCATACCGGTTGCCACAACCATGCTCTTAAACGCACCAAGTTGCTGCATTTGTTGGAACATCGGCACAAACCCCGTGCCTGCCCATGTCACCACCAAAACATCGGCTTTGGCATCCAACAACCGATTGATATATGGGGTGAAGTCGGTCGTTTCGAGCGGCGCAAAAATCGTGCCAACATCTTTATCGTTATCGTTTACCGGAAATTGTGCCCCACCCGGCTTGAGAATGGCATAAAACCCAGCCGCAGAACCGCGCCCAAAGGCGTTATCTGGCGCAATTTGAATAAACTTTTTGCCCATGCCTAACAATGCACCCCCCATCGTAATGGCATCTTGAATACTGGTGCGCCCAGCGCGGAAGGTATATTCGTTAAAATTTTTGCCAGTCAGGTCGGGGGTAGCGGCAGGGCAAGCGTTGTAAATCACTTTGTTATCTTTGGCCACGCCCGAAACCGCCAAGGCAACGGCGCTGGCAGGCACACCCAACAACAATTTCGCACCGTCTTTTTCAATCGCCTCACGGGCCAATGACACCCCAGTGTCTGGGTTGCTGGCGGTGTCTTTCACCACCACTTTAATATCTTTACCAGCTACTTTATTGCTGCCTTTGGTCGCATACTCTAACCCAATATTAAAGCCATTTTCGAGCGAGGGGCCATAAATGGCAAGCGCACCAGAGCGATCTGTAAGCATCCCAATCGTGATAGCCACAGCCGGGGCGGCAGGCGCGGCAGGTTTAGCGGGGGCGGCCCCAGCCGCCGGTGCGGCGGTGGGGGCAGGTGTTGGCGCGGCACAAGCCGCCAACACCAAGGCAGTGGTTGCCAACATGGTCTTTTTAATGTGTGTGTTCATTTCTTTCTCCCTTTTGATCAATGTCATTTTTAAATTACACTGCACAACCCAAAAGATAAAATATACAGAAAATTGGGCCAATCATACAGTGCAAAATATAACCAAGTAAATTGTTGTTTGTCATTACAAAAATGCCTGTATTGCCGCCACAATATCAGCCGCCCCTGCGCCATACAACATGGTTTGGTGATTACCACGCACATGCCCCACACGACAATCTGTCATCAGTTGGGCTGTAGCGTGCGCATTTTCGGCGGGCAACAGCGGCGCACCCAGTGCATATTCACCCGTGGCGTTTAGCAATAACGTAGGCACATGCGTCTCACGGCAATATGACTCAAATGACTCATTCAACGCCGCCGCTGTGCATTGTGCAATGTGCTCCGACTGTGAGCGCGTGGTGACACTGCCGTCTGCCAAATCAACCACATCGGCACGGTAATAACTCAGCATCTCGTCAGACCACGCCTCTTTTAAATAAGGGGCGCTGCGAATTTGCGCCAAATAATCGTCAAACGAAGGCCATGTTTTGCCTAAACGCGCCAAAGTATTGCCCAACATCGCACGAGTATTGGGGTGCATACGCATGGCGGCATCGAGCAACACAATTTTCGCCACCCGATTCGGGTAAGTAGCCCCCAAACACAATGACAACAAACCACCAAATGAATGCCCGATCAAAATAGCGTTGGGTTGATTTAGCACATCGAGTAGGCCAACAATATCACGGGCGTGATCCCCCATACTATAACCAGTGACAGGTTTGTCGCTCTCGCCACGCCCACGCAAATCGACCGACACCACATGCAAATGCTGGGTTAGGCCCGCCGCCACCACACCATCAAAAGCATGGGCATTAGCGGTCAAGCCATGCATCAGCACAGCAAAAGCAGCGCCCGGTTGTGGGCAGCCAAAATCTAAATAATGAAGCTCTATCCCGTTGACATTTGCAATACGACTGTGCATGACAAGAGTATAGTGATGCAGGTTACAACACGGTTACAAATCTCGTCATTAGCGCCCGCTGCCCATCATCTCGCGCAATAAAGCCAAAGTGCTTGCGGCAGGCTTCACACCTAACTCACGGCTAAGTGCCGCCTCACAGCGCTGAAAAACGCGCGCCACCTGTGCCACATCCCCTCGCCTAAAATGCGCTCGCATCATCAGCCGGTAAGCATTTTCCCAACACGCATCGCGCTGCAACAACGCCTCACAGAGGTCAAGCGTCGTATGACTATCATCACGGTCTATAGACTCTGTCGCCAGCCGATCCATCGCCATTTGCCAACGCGCTAAAAGACGTTGGCGCGTTGGCATACAGACATCTTCATACGCCGCCATTGGCAAAAAATCACCGCGATATAACACTCGTGCGGTTTGCCAATCGCCACGATCACAAGCGTTTTCAAATTCGGCGCAATCGAGCCAAATATCGGCATGTGGATTGAGGCGATAAGCTTGGTCGGCACACTGCACAAATAACGATTCTTCACCAGCGGCGCGGTTGGGCTGCAATACGCGGTTGAGTGCATTGAACGCTACTTTAAAATGGCTTGCACCTGTGGCGATATCGGGCGCTTGCCACAAGGTTTCAATTAGCCAATCACGCGGGAGCCAAGTATTACGCTCGGCAATCAATAGCCATAACATCCGCCGCGCCGCGGTGCGTTTCCAAGCATCAGCGTTTACCATCTCGCCGCCACGCCACACACAAAAATCGCCCAAAGTTTGAATACGCAATTGATAGCCTGCGTGTCGGCGGGTTCGCGCCAAACCCAAAGTTCGCAAAGTTTGCGCCGCCGTATCATCACCGGCTTGATCGCGTGCCATAATGAGCAAGGGCGCTAGCTCACGCGGGTCAGGCGCACCCAACATATTTACTGTCGTCAGCAAAAATGCCAAATCGTGCCGCTGCACCAATTGCAACACCTGCGCAATGGATGCCGCTACCTCTGGGGCTTTTGCGGTAACCGATTTTAGACGGTAGACCGCCAAGGCTTGCCACAAACCAGAAGCCGCTTGGCCTAATGGGTCATCGCTGGCTTCAAACTGAGCACGCGCCTGCGTCAAATACTGTGCAGCCTCATCCGGCAAATGCCCCAACACACACGCCGTGCCCCGTGCCAAATACAACAATCCGGCAATCCAAATATCACCCGCAGCCAAGGCGACGGCCAGCCCATCTTGGGCGGCGGCCCGCGCCTGTGCCAAGTCACCACGCAAACCATGCGCACGGGTCAGCCCCCACATCGCTTCGCTACGCAAGCGCCGCGCCGCCATTTGGTCGCCCATGCTCACGGCAGTGCGATAACAATGCAATGCATCATCAAGATCGTGTTGCGATTGCCCAGACGGATTGCGCCAAGCCAATGCCCGCAATTGCAGCGCATGACCTAAGCGAATATAACCCACTGCCTCAATAAAAGGCGAACCAAGCCTGCGCCCCAAGGCAATACCTTCTTGCGCCAAAGCCGTAGCACGCTCGGCGTTGCCCAAACAGGCTTGAATAAGCGACAACAAAAGCGGAATTTCACGATGCCCACGCGGGGCATGACTACGATCACGCTCTTGAGCCGCCAATTCAGCCAACCCATGCGCTGCCTCACGCATACGCCCGGTGCGCAATAAAATGCGTGCTCGCAAAGCCTCACCCTTAGGGCTGCTGCCAGCAATCAGATCGGCATCATTTAGCCATGACCAAGCCTCGGCTGGTTTGCCCAAATTCAGTTTATTTTCTGCCAACATGCGCAACAATTCGGCGCGTTCAAAATCACTTTGCCCAGTTGTGGCAATGGCAAGCGCTTGCTCAAGGGCTTGCTCGGCTTGATTGGGGCGCACTGTATCGAGATAAACATGCACTTGCCCCAATAAGGCTTGCCGCAAACCTTCGTCATCGCGCTCATATTGGCAGCGCTGTTGGGCCTGCGCAAAATGCTGCAAGGCAGTATCAAATTGGCTACGTAGCCGCAGCACATTCCCCAGCAAAATTTGCAGCGCCGCCGATTCTGCAATCACCCGATCAGGAATTGCGCTCAACCATTCTTCGATACTTGCAAGCCGCCCTTCGGCAATGGCACGCGGGGCAGCTTGCAAAATACTACTCACGGCTTCGCCAACATGGCCCAACGCCAACCAATGATGAATGGCATCTTCCCATTGTCCTGTCGCCACAAAACGTTGGGCGGCATTTAGCCTTTGCTGGCTGGTGAGGGTATGGTCGGGTGTGGTGAGCATATCGCGGTATTAACCCATCAGCGCCGCAATTATGTTTATACTTGCGGCGCTGATGGGCGCAGCCATGGCCTTTACAGCCTCAAGTTTAAATTATCTTCTAGCGCATTTTGTCAATATTTTTAAAATGAATTGGTTCCCCACTGTCCGTGAATTGACCCTTGCATTGGTGCGTGCGCCAAGCGTAACCGAAAGCGATGGCGAAAGCAATTTCGCCGCGCATGTCAAACAGGTGTTACTCAAGCAGCCCTATTTTCAGGCCAACCCCCAGCACATTCAATTACTACGCACCCAACACGATTTTCGTGAGCGCTATGTTATTTGTGCGTTGGTGCGCGGCAACGGTAGCCAAACAGTCTTACTCACCGGCCATTACGACACAGTCAGCACTGCCAATTATGGCGCGTTAGAGCCATGGGCCACCGACCCCGAAGCGCTATTACCCCGCCAAATTGATGAATTGAAGCAACACGCCGCCAGCGACTCCGACCTCGCCGCCTTACACGATCTGCAAAGCGGCGATTATTTGCCCGGGCGCGGCACACTCGATATGAAAAGCGGCTTGGCGGTTGGGTTGGCGCTATTACAACAGTTTGCCGAGCAGCCCGACCGCCACGGCAATCTGCTCTTTGCCGCTGTATGCGAC
>CAMDWA010000090.1 GCA_945877855.1 Thermoflexus hugenholtzii JAD2
ATTTAGGGTTGGTTTGAGGCGAAATAGTTTTATTTAAGGGTGAGAGGTTTCTTTCACGCTCGCTTTTGCTTGCCTTGGCTTCGAAGTGGGCTTTATTTGCCACTTACTGGGGTCGTTTTGTTAAATTTTTTTTAGCCTAAACTACTGAGAATATAAATCGCTGAGAACTCGGCATTTAATTGAACCACGCTGGGTACATTGCCACTGATTGCCAAGTCTGCCTCGTCTTCGTTGGGCGGTAATGTCGGATCTGGAATGCGTGTGCCATCGGGGTCATCGACGCGATTAGGGTTGCCGCCAGCAGCGGCATTAACCGCCAATAATAGCGCAAGCCCAAGCCCAATACAAAAAGAGCCGTATTTTCTAAAGTGATACATTTGGCAAATTATAGAGCGCTGCTTTTTTCTATAGCCCAAAATAAAAAAATCATTTTATGGCTTCAATGCAGGTTGAACACTCCAACCAAATTTCTTTAGGCAAAGTTGCCATTGCTTGTTTACCGTGTCCCCGTTCAAATACTGGGCGGTATAGCACTTCACCTTTCATATGGTTGCCACCACACGTATGACAGGCCGCTTGCATATCTAAAACAACAGCGGTATACCCAGCCACAACCCAGCCATCGTGCTTAGTATGCGCAGCCAATGACTCGAGTGCAGCCCGTACTGTTAACGATTTATTGCCACTGTAATAGGTCTCTGATAATTTATCGAGTAACCCAACAGTCTGTTCATCTAGGGTGAAGTTTAGCCTTTGCATCTCAATTACCAAATCCTCATACGCACAAGTGAGTACAAAGTATACTCCACCAGTGCCTTTATAGATGTGAAGTATAGTGCTAATATTAATATGATGTCTCGACCACGACTAATTGTCATTTTAACGATTTTATTGCTGTTAATCCTCGGTACGATTGCGCTAGACAACTTGATTTTAGGGGTTAATCTCATTCCAGAATTGAGCTTGCCCGACACTATCCAAACGTTTGTCACCATTTTTTTGGGCGTATTTATCGAGGCAGCGGCATTCTTGCTCATCGGCAGCCTCGCCTCTGGTTTTGTGGCAGTCTATGTTTCAAACGAAGACATCGCCCGCCTCATCCCACGCAACCCCATTCTTGCGACTTGTGTGGGGGCATTAATTGGCATGATTTTCCCCGTGTGCGAATGCGGTGTAGTGCCATTGGTGCGGCGGCTATATCAAAAAGGCTTACCGATCTCAGCCGGTATCGCATTTTTATTGGGTGCGCCGGTGTTAAACCCAGTTGTTATTGCCAGCACATATGCTGCTTTTGGCAATAGTACGGTGTTATGGGCACGCCTAGGCTTTACCTTTGTTATTGCGGTTGGGGTGGGATTGGTGTTTTTGTCACAACCAGACCCAGCTAAAATTTTGTTGCGCCCCAATCTTTTTCCACGTTTATTTGCTCCGAACCAAATCCCCATTCAAGAAAAAACGACGGCTAACGATGAAATCGACCGTGAGCATCACCATGCGCATGAATCAAGCAGAGGCTTGCAGCAAGCACTGACGATTGCCGCCGATGAATTCTTCGACATGGGGCGTTATATGATTTTTGGCACCTTGCTTTCAACATCGTTGCAATTATTTGTGCCACAATCAACCCTGCTTAGTATTGGCACAAACCCAGTTTTGTCAGTTGTAGCAATGTTAATTTTGGCTTATGTGCTCTCGGTGTGCAGCACGGTCGATGCATTCTTGGCACTTAATTTTGTTAATACCTTTACCACTGGCTCAGTCATCGCCTTTTTGGTATTTGGGCCAATGGTCGATATTAAAAGCACGATGATGTTTTTGGGTGTATATCAGCGTCGTGTGGTAACTTATCTCATTGCATTATTGGCACTTTCGGGCTTGGTAGTCGGTTTATTAATGACCTAGGCATCTTCTCAATAAAACGGGGCAAGTAAAATATTTTCATGAGAAAAGTTATTGATTTAATCTTTAAACTAATGCTCACAGCAGCGGCATTCGGTTCACTCTATTATGCTGGTACGACGCTGTACGATAAAACAAAGACAATGTCAGCCGGGACTGCACGTTTAAGCTCACTCGATAAAACCTTGGTGGGGGTATATCTCGATTTAATTCGTAGTAGTGATTTGCGCCGCCCCGTAAATAATGACCCGACACCCAAGACATTTATCGTGCGCCCCGGCGATACGGTTGTGCAAATTTCACAAAACCTAGTGGCACAAGGGCTTGTTCGTGATGCCGATCTATTTCGGTTGTATGTGCGTTATAGTGCACTCGATCAAAATATTCAAACCGGCACTTTTCAGTTGCGGGCCAATATGGATATCCCTCAATTGGCACGTTCTCTTCAACGCGGTTTGGCTCAAGAGACCCAAATCACTATCCCCGAAGGCAAACGAATTGAAGAAATTGCAGAATTGTTAAAAGATCAACTGGGCAGCAATTACAGCCCCGATGAATTTTTGCGGCTAGCACGTCGTGCCAACTTCAGCTATGCATTTCTTAAAGACCTGCCAGATGGGGCTTCGCTCGAAGGGTTTCTCTTTCCAGATACCTATCGTTTGCCCGAAAACCCCAGCGCCCAAGATGTGATTTTGCGCATGTTAGACAATTATGGTAGCAAAATTGCACCCATCATCGAGCAAAGCAAACCTAAAAACCTGACAGTGCGTCAAGTGCTGACGCTAGCATCGATTGTTGAGCGCGAGGCTGTGGTTGCAGCTGAACGCCCTACTATTGCCAGCGTTTACTTTAATCGCATGAAGATTGGTATGGCTTTGCAAGCTGACCCAACCACCCAATATGCGCTTGGCTATGACCCAAAGCAAAAAACGTGGTGGCGGATACTCACCTTAGATGATTTGAAATATGCCGACCCAGCCGGTTATAACACTTATGTAAACCCCGAGCTGCCGCCGGGGCCAATTGCCAACCCGGGTCTAGCCTCTATTCAGGCTGTGTTGCAGCCCGCACAAACCCGATTTTTATTTTTTGTGGCTTCGTGTAATAAAGATGGCACACATAAATTTGCGGCAACATTTGAAGAACAACGTCGTAATTTATGTCCATAATCCTTACCGCATTCTCATCCCATTATGTTATAGTCATTTTGAATTGATAGCTCAAGCATTTCTAGATTTAAGTAAAAACGGGTTTGACCTTCCTAAAATGAGTGATGAGTTGCCAAATGGAGCAACATTTCGCGGTGTGCCGCAAACGGTGGTAGGGCATCGGTTGCGTGTGGGTGATATTTTTCCTTCGGTGACTTTGGTTGCGCCCGATCTGTCGCATGTAGCCTTGAGCCAATATGCTGGCACGATTCGGCTGATTAGTGTCATCCCATCAATTGACACCGGTATTTGTGATGCCCAAACGCGGCGTTTTAGTGCCGAGGCCACACAGTTTGGCAACAATGTGCAGATGATCACCATCAGCACCGACATGCCATTCACCCAAAAGCGTTGGCTGCATGATGCCCAAATTGATAATATTGTGATGTTATCTGACCATCGTGAAATGGCTTTTGGCTATGCCGCTGGCATTTATGTCAAAGAAATGCGGATTTTGCAACGCAGTATTTTTGTGGTAAACCGCGAAGACCGTATTGTTTATTGTGAATATGTACGCGAAATCGGCCAGCACCCTGATTATGATGCGGCTTTAGGAGTTTTGAAGTTAATAGTCAATAGTCAGTAGCCAGTCGTCAGTCATCAGTCATAATTCGGCTCAACGCCAATATTTGGCATACCCAACACCAATCTGACGACTGACTAATGGCTACTGATTACTTTATGTAAAACACAATGCAGTCTGTACGAAATTTTGCATCTCGCTTGGTGGGCCATGTCGAGCAGGTGATCGTGGGGAAACACGAAGTAATCGAATTAATGGCGATTTGTTTGCTAAGTCAGGGGCATGTACTCATTGAAGACGTGCCCGGCGTGGGTAAAACCATGTTGGCAAAAGCATTGGCGAAGACAATCGGTGGTGTTTTTAAACGTATTCAATTTACGCCAGATATGTTGCCCGCCGATGTGACCGGAACCTCAATTTACAACCAAAGAACCAACGACTTTGAGTTTCGCCCCGGCCCAATTATGGCGCAAGTGGTGTTGGCCGATGAAATTAACCGCGCCACACCCAAAACCCAATCGGCCTTGCTCGAAGCGATGGAAGAACGCCAAACCACCGTCGATGGGGTCACTTACCCCTTGCCAAAGCCATTTATTGTGCTGGCAACCCAAAACCCGATTGAATACGAAGGCACATTTCCTTTGCCCGAGGCCCAACTCGACCGGTTTATGATGCGTTTGTCGTTGGGTTACCCATCATCGGCGCAATTAATCAGCATTTTAGACGCGCAACAATTTGCTCACCCAATTGATAAGGTCAAGCAAATTATTGGCGGCACCGAACTGCAAGACATGCAAGACAAAGTGCGCACCGTGCATACCGATTTGCTCGTCAAGCAATATATTGTTAGTTTGATCGAGCGTTCACATGCGCACCCCGATGTCTATTTAGGCTCAAGCCCGCGTGGGGCGCTTTCGCTCTATCGGGCATCTCAGGCGATGGCCGCCGTGCAAGGTCGTGATTATGTGTTACCCGACGACGTTAAGGCGTTAGCTGTCACCACCCTCGCCCACCGCATTATCGTCACGCCCTCGGCTCGCGTCAAAGACATCACCGCCAAAGACGTGGTGCAAGACCTCGTCGACAGCACCCCCGTTCCGGGCACAAAAATCTGAATTAATGGTTAATGGTTAATGGTTAATGATATCCATCACGCATCATTAACCATTAACCATTAACCATTAACCATTAACATGACCCGTTTCCGCGTTGTCTTTATCCTGTTTATCTTAACGCTCATTGGTGCGTTTAACACACGCCGCGAAATTTATTGGGCGACGACTGGTGCATTATTTGGCATGTTAGTGGCTGCGGTGGTGTGGGCATATGTCAGCGTGAATTGGCTGCGAGTGGGCCGCCGCACCTTAACACGGGTAGCACAAGTTGGGCAGGTGTTAGAAGAAGAATTTGTGGTGGCAAATCTTGGGCGTATTCCCAAATTATGGCTCGAAATTCGGGATGCCTCGACCTTGCCACAACACTATGCCAGCCGCGTTTTGGGGTCGGTATTAGGCGGCAACCGACGTGGGTGGCGGGTGCAAACGGTTTGCACCGAGCGCGGGCGTTTCACCTTGGGGCCAATCAAAATCACCAGTGGTGACCCGTTGGGTATTTATCAACGCAGTCGCAAAATCGAGCATACGACCTCGGTGCTCGTTTACCCGGCTACGTATGAATTACGCTCATTTCCATTGCGCAGCAATGTATCGGGGGGGGGTGAGTCATTGCGCAAGCGCACCCCGCATGTCACCACCAATGCCGCAGGTGTGCGCGAATATGTGATGGGTGACAGCCTCAATCGGATTCATTGGCCATTGAGTATGCGTCGCGGACACATGGTGGTTAAAGAATTTGAGCTTGACCCGGCTGCCGAATTTTGGGTGTTACTCGATTTGTATAAACAAGGCCACGTTATCGCCCCCGAAGCCGATGATGACGAACCATTGGGCGAAATCCCTACCATCAGCCACATCGATGACGAGACACAAGGCCAAAATCCAAAATCCAAAATCCAAAATTTTGCCTTGCCACCCGCTACGGCTGAATATGCCATTTCGCTAGCGGCGAGTATCGCTAAACATTTTCTCACCCAAAATAAGGCTTTGGGTATGTTGGCCTATGCCAGCAGCACCACCCGCAACGAATCGGCGCACCGAGATGCGGCGCATAAAGATGCGGCACGTAGTCACGGTCAACGTGAAATGTTGCAACCAGATCGTGGCGACCGCCAATTAAACAAAATTTTAGAGCGTTTGGCGGTGGTGCAAGCCCAAGGCGAAGTGCCTTTTGACCGCGTTTTACGTGCCGAGGCCATGCATTTGCCACGCGGCTCGACCATTGTGCTCATTTCGGCTTCACCCGACCCAACATGGGGCGCGATTGCGGCCCAATTGGCGCGGCGCGGTGGGCGGGTGGTGGTTGTGTTGATCGATGCCCACACCTTTAACCCTGCCGCCCAACCCATTGCGCCCTTATTAACAGCCCTCAGCGAAGGCGGCACCACCGTGCGCGTGGTGCGCTATGGCGATACATTTGGAGATGTGTTGGCCTGATGCGTGAGCCATTACCCATTTACGAGGCGTTACCCGCGCTTAAAACCCATTTGCAAACCAAGCCGACGGTGATCTTGCAAGCCCCGCCGGGCGCGGGCAAAAGCACGGTTTTGCCGCTTGAATTGCTTAATGAGCCTTGGCTGCGCGGGCAACAAATGTTGATGCTCGAACCCCGTCGTTTAGCAGCCCGTTCGGTGGCAGCCCGCATGTCGGATTTGATGGGCGAAGAGGTCGGCCAAACCGTTGGCTATCGCGTACGCTTTGAGCAGCGCATCAGCGCCCGCACCCGCATCGAGGTTTTGACTGAGGGCATTCTCACCCGTCGCTTGCAACATGACCCCGAGTTAAACGGAGTCGGGCTGGTGATTTTTGACGAGTTTCACGAGCGCAGTTTACATGCCGATTTGGCCTTAGCGCTGTGCCGCGAAGCGCAACAGGCTTTGCGTAATGATTTACGGCTGTTGGTCATGTCGGCCACTTTAGATGGCGATGCACTGAGCGCCATTTTAGGTAATGCGCCCATCGTCAGCACCAACGGACGGCAATTTGCCGTGCAGGTGAATTACGCAGCGCGTGACCCAATTGAGCTACCCTATGGGCTTGGCGCATTGCCAACTGTAATGGCTGATGCGGTATCACGGGCTTTGGCTGATCATGATGGCGATGTATTGGCATTTTTGCCCGGTGCCGCCGAAATTCAACGTGCCGAGCGCATCCTCGCCGAGCGCCATTCAACTGTGAAAGTATGCCCATTATTTGGCGAATTGACGCTTGAGGCGCAACAAGCTGCTATTTTGCCCGATGCTGCCGGACGGCGCAAAGTGGTGTTGGCCTCGGCGATTGCCGAAACCTCGTTGACGATTGAAGGGGTGCGGGTGGTGGTCGATAGTGGTTTGGCGCGTATTCCGCATTTTGATTCGCGCAGCGGCCTGACCCAACTTGAAACCGTGCGCGTGACGCTTGACAGCGCCAACCAACGGGCGGGCCGAGCTGGACGCTTAGGCCCCGGCGTGTGTTATCGCCTGTGGAGCGCCCAAACCCATGCCCGTCTTAACCCATCACGCAAGCCCGAAATTTTAGAGGCCGATCTGGCCCCGCTGCGTTTAGAGTTGGCGCAATGGGGTGTGCGCGAGGTGGCAGACCTCAATTGGGTGACTGCGCCGCCAGTCGGAGCCATTCGCCACGCCCAAGAGGTATTGACCCAGCTTGGCGCATTAGATGGGCATCGCCTGACCATCGATGGACAAGCCATGCTCGATTTTCCTACCCACCCCCGTTTAGCCCATTTGTTGGTGCGGGCGGCCAAATTGCCCAGCGGCAAAGGGTTGGCCTTGGCCTGCGATGTGGCGGCTTTGCTCGATGACCGCGATCCCTTATTACGCGAAGAAGCCCGCGCCGCTGGGGCCGATTTAACCTTGCGGGTCGAGGCCTTGCGGCATTGGCGGGCCACCCAACGCAGCTTATATGGGGCCGATGTGCGGGCATTGGCGCGAATTGAGCGGGTGGCGGCTCAGTGGCGCAAACAATTGAATGTGCGGGTCGATAACATTCGCCCCGATGCATATGAGGTGGGGGCGCTGGTGATGTTGGCTTACCCAGATCGCATCGCCCAAACCCGCGACAAAGGCACGGCTTATCGGCTGGCAAATGGGCGTGGGGTGCAATTGGCGCAAACCGACGCGCTGGCACATGCGCCTTGGCTGGCGGTGGCGCATTTAGATGGGGCGGCGGGCGCTGGCGGCAGCAATGCTGGCGACATTGGGCGCATCTTTTTGGCGGCCCCGCTGCACGAAGACGATCTTAAACCCATCACCACCGAGCATGAAGTATTGGGCTGGGATGCAAAGCAAGGCGTTTTGGTGGCGCGGCGCGAGCGGCGGGTGGGCGAATTGGTTTTGGCGAGCCAACCCAGCGCGGCGATGTCGCCAGCCAAACGTGCCCAAGTGCTGTGCGATGTCGTGCGGAGCGAAGGCCTGAGTTTGCTCAATTGGACAGAAGCAGCACGTCAATGGCAAGCCCGCGTGCAAAGCCTGCGCCTGTGGCGAGGCGAGGCGTGGCCCGATGTGTCAGATGAGGCGTTATTGACGCGGCTTGAAGATTGGTTATTGCCCTATTTAGATAAAGTGTCGAAACGTGATGATTTTGCACGTTTTGATGTGTTGTCGATGATATCGGCGTTGTTGCCTTGGGCAGCCCAAAATCAACTGACGGCATTGGCTCCAACACATCTTGATGTGCCGAGTGGATCAAGTATTGCGCTCGAATATGCGGCAGGTACGCCGCCGGTGTTGGCGGTGAAATTGCAAGAAATGTTTGGCTTGGCCGACACGCCAACGGTGAATGAAGGCCGCACCAAGGTCATGTTGCATTTGCTATCGCCAGCGCGTCAGCCCATTCAAGTGACCCAAGACCTGCGTAGTTTTTGGGCCAACACTTACCCAGTGGTGCGCAAAGAACTGCGCGGGCGCTATAACAAACACCCTTGGCCCGAAGACCCTTGGAACGCCCCGCCAACGCGCAAGACCGTGAAGGCTTTGGCTCGCGGGTGAAGCGATACATGGTAGAATAAAAACATCGTCGGGGAGTGGCGAAGCTTGGTATCGCGCTGCGTTCGGGTCGCAGAGGCCCCGGGTTCAAATCCCGGCTCCCCGACTTTTTTATTGGCAATGTCAGATTTTGCGTTTAGGTCAATGCAAAATCTAAAACCCAACCTTAAACGTTTCATGCCCAGTCGCCTACCCATGCCGCACAATGGCACATTCTCCATTAGTGACTGGGATCAATTCTCATCTACCCATGCTTATGGGCATTTTTTGCAAACCGGTGCGTGGGGCGAACTAAAGTCGAATCATGATTGGCGTGCCGCTTGGTCATGCGTATTTAACCCCAATGGTGAGATGAACGGCGGCGGGCTGATTTTATTGCGCGATTTACCGATTCGGTTGGGTAAATTGGCTTATATGCCACGTGGACCCGTAGCCGATTGGGATACGCCAGCGCAAGCCAGCAAGATTTTGAACCATGTGATTGGCACAGCAAAAAAACATGGCGCGGTTGGCTTGATTATTGAGCCGGGGTTGATGGATTTGGCGCGAGATGGGCACGCTGACGATCAGTTATTGCGAGAAAATGGGTTTGTGCCCAACGATTTTACGGTGCAGCCACGCCGCAGCATTTGGGTAAATTTGAATGCCCCCGAAGCCGAGATTTTGGCAAAAATGAAGCAAAAGACCCGTTATAACATTGGGTTGGCACGCCGCAAAGGGGTGACAGTGCGTGAGGCGACGGCTGACGATGTGCCTCAGTTTTATCAAATGATGCAGGTAACATCGGAGCGCGACAAGTTTGCGGTACATTCAGCAGATTATTATCGTGATTTTGTGCGTTTGTTTGGCCAAGGCGGGGCCAATGTGGCGCGTTTGCTGGTGGCCGAGCATTCATCATTGCCCGGGGTGTTGTTGGCGGGGGCGGTCGTAACGGCATTTGCCAAAATGGGCACCTATGTTTATGGGGCCAGCGCCAATGAACACCGCGAGCTAATGCCAACCTATTTGTTGCAATGGGAGGCGATGCGCTGGTGTCGCGCCCGTGATTGCCAAATGTATGATTTGTGGGGTGTGCCCGACGAAAACGACGAAACGCTAGAAGCCGAATTTGAAAAACGGCATGATGGCTTGTGGGGCGTATATCGCTTTAAGCGTGGGTTTGGGGGGCAATTGGTGCGGCAGGTTGGGGCGTGGGTCAAAGTATTGGCACCATTACGTTGGCGGGCATTTTTGTTGGCCCGCAAATGGCGCAAGCAAGCCGAGTAACTTCGGGTTGAATAGTTGATTGGTTTATTGGTTGACTGATGCTATACGAGTTACAAATCAATTAATCAACCATTCTAGGTCGTTACGCCCGCCCTTCTTCAACATCGACCAGAATGTCGCCTTGGGCGCGTGTGGCTGGCGTGTGCCGCTGCAACACACGCCGCGCTTGGGCGGTGATGAGTAGCACTGTTGGTAAACCGACCACCAATAATAAATAAGGCGCAAGTGGCAAAAGCGGCAGGTCACGGGCGCGATCGAGGCTGAGTAAGAGCAAGGTCAACGCCAACCACACAGTTGCGGCATTAGCAGGGGCATCGCTGGCATGAAGCAGTTTTAGCCCTGCCATGCGGTCTGAGGTGAGCGGCCACCACAAATTTGACCCCATATAACCAAGCTGGTCTTCAAGCACATGCACCGCATAGCCAAGACCGCCCACCAGCCCCGCCATCCAGCCAAAACTCAAACCAAGCAACATGCCCAATCCTGCCGCCAACAACAATGAGTGGGTGCGACGGCGATGCCAAGGCAAAAATTCGATACGCAAGGTTTTGTCGTTTGGCGTGCCGCTGGCAGCAACAGAGGTAAATTTTAAGGATGGCCCGCCGAGTTCCTCGATGTGAATTTCACCATCGTAGGTGTAATCAAGCTTGCCAACATGGGCACGGGCGAGGGTTTGGCTGGCATTGGCGATATTGGGGGCCAGTCGAATGACAACATCACCGTTAACGGTGTCGAAGCGCAGCGAATAGAGCACCCAATCGATGACACCACGTCGGGTTGGGTGAAGTTGCAGGGTGCGCGGCTGACCATCAGCCAAAGCTGCTCGCATTGGGGCGGCAAGCGCATCGGCAATGGCTTGGGCATCGGGCGATTGAGCATCGGGCGCAATATCGGCATGGCGATGTTCGATGAAACGCTCGATGCGAAAATCGAGCATATCGGGCAACATGGCGCACGCGCCACCCAGCGCAATTAGCAAGCCGCCCTGCGCCGCATCTTGCACCACGCCCGGCACCCATGCCGCCACGCATAAGCCAGAGGCAAAATGAGCAATTCCCTTCATATCGATTTTAGATTTTAAATTTTGGATTTACGATTAGAGTAGGATACAACAATCATAAATCCGAAATCGTAAATTTTTGCATGATCATTGAATTCCTTGGCACAGGCGGGGCGGCGGCGACGCCGATCCCGGGTGCAACCGACCCGACCTCGATTAAAGCCAGAACCATTGGCGCACCCTATAGCCGTTATGGGCCATGTATTTATGTGCATGGCCCAGAATTGATGATTGACACACCCGAAGAGGCCCGTTTGGCGATGGAGCGGGCGGGGCTTGCACGAGTTCCGCATTGTGTTTATTCACATTGGCACCCCGATCATACCTTTGGGCGGCGCATTTTTGAGTTTAATCGCGATTTCGGGCGGTTTCCCGGCCAAAATTATTGCACCCAAGTCTATTTGCCCGATACGGTTGCCAACAGCAATGACAACCTCGGCTTGCAAAATTCGCTCAATTGGTATGCGCGTTGGGGCTGGGTAAAGGTGCATACGCTGAAAAATGATGCGGCATTTGAGCTAAACGGGGTGCAGATTAAGCCAATCGTGGTAACGCCTGATCTTGCGTGTGGTTTTTTGCTGACCGAGGGACACAAACGCGCTTTGATTGTGCCCGACGAGGTGCATGGTTGGCAGCCGCCAGCCTGTGTGCGTGGGGTTGATGTGGCAGTGATGCCCGCTGGGATCATGCCAACCAATTTGTTTTCGGGCGCAGCGCGTTGGGATTTGGCACATCCGGTTTTTCGTTTTGAGCCAACATTTGACGATGTGTTGGGCATGATTGCCCAAATTCAACCAAAGCGCGTTTTCATTACGCATCTCGAAGCTAACGACATGCCCGATTATGACCAATTACGCACCGTTGCCGCTCGTCTCACTGCCAGCGGTAAATATGGCGAATTGACCTTCGCGTGGGATACGCTGAGTGTTGAAGTGGATTGAGTTGAATGGTTGATTGGTTGAGCAGTAACCCACAAGGCAGGAGTAATCAATCAACCATTCAACTATTCAACCATTCACCCCCCCAACGTCTTATCGCTTTCAACTGTGCCGCGCCAAGCGTAAGGCTGATCGAGCAAGTTGTTTTCGCGCTGGCGGGTGCCGCGGGTGCGTGCCCACACTTGGGTAAATTCTGCACCCAGCAAAAAGATTTGGGCCGAGTAAAACACAAACATCAGCAACACCACCAATGACCCTGCCGCCCCATACGCCGAGCCAGCGCCAGTGGTTGACAAATACCAGCTGATACCATATTTGCCAAGGATAAATAAAATGGCCGTGACCAACCCGCCCACCCACACGTCGCGCCAATCAAGACGCACCAGCGGCAAATATTTAAAGATCATGGCAAAGGCGAGGGTGATTGCCAGCAATGAAACACCAAGATCGAGCCAATAGCTTAGGGTGCGTAGCCAAGGCGCAATGTCATATAACGTTTGGTTAAAGGCGTTAAGGGTGGTGCTAAGCACCACCGTCGCCATAATCACCACCCCAACGATGATGATCATGATGAAGGGTGTAATTTGGGTTTGAATAAAGCCGATGAGACCTTTCTTCGGTTGCACTTTGACATCCCAAATCAGGTTAAGATCGGTTTGCAACTCCATCAACACCCCTGATGCACCAGCAATAAGGGCAACCCCACCCAGCAAAGCCGAGACCAAACTGGCGGCGGGGGAATCCATTTTCGCGACCAAACCTTGAATAAAGACCGCACTTTCGTGCCCAACCGTGCCTTCAATTTCGCCCATCAATTGACCTTGGGCGGCATCGCGCCCTAAAAATAACCCAACAATTGAAATGCCAATCACCAACAGCGGCGCCATTGAAAAAATGGCATAATAAGCCAGCGCCGCCGCCATACGTGGCACACCATCGCCGCTAAATTCGGCAAATAATTTTTTAATGAAATCGATAAATTTCATGATGAGAATAAATCGCGAAAGATTATAGTCTCACGTTCCATAACCCTATAATTCCCCCATGTCATTCACCCTAAAAACGGTCGCCCTAAACGACCAAGCCATCGGCTGTATCGAATGCAATGGCGATAACTACGCCCTTGCCGACCTCGCCCACCACAACCATTGGCACGACCTGCCCACCACCGTCATCGGCCTATTTGCTGATTGGGCTGGTAATGTGGCACGGCTGAACGCTGCCTGCGACAATTTGGCGGGCATAACGCCCTTGCCGGGCAATTTACCGCTATTGGCCCCGTTGCAATACCCGGGCAAATTGTTGTGCGCAGGCGCAAATTATTATGACCACAACCTCGAAATGGGTGTAACCGAAACACGCAAAGAGGCCACGCGGCTGTTCTTCTTCTTCAAAGCCCCGCTCAATTCGGTCGTCGGGCCGGGCGACACAGTGCATATGCCGCTAGGAACCCAAAAGCTCGATTGGGAAGTGGAATTGGCCGCTGTGATTGGCAAACGGGCGCGGGCAGTGTCGGTTGAATCGGCGCTCGATTATGTCGGGGCTTATACCGGCGCGATCGACATTTCGTGCCGCGACCTTGGGCGCGCCCCCGACACCTTTTATAAAATCGACTGGATGGCAGCCAAGGCGCATGATGACTCGTGCCCAATGGGGCCGTGTTTGCTGCCCGCCCAATTTGCCGGCGATGCCCAAGATTTAGGGCTAAAATTGTGGGTAAATGGCGAATTAAAGCAAAATGGTCGCACCTCTGGCATGATCTACAACATCGCCGAGCAAATTGCCACCCTCTCACGCATCATGACCCTGCACCCCGGCGATGTGATTTTGACCGGCACACCCGCTGGCGTTGGCGCACCCAAAGGCACATTTTTGCGTGTCGGCGACACCGTTGCCGTCGAATTTGAACGCATCGGCAAATTTGAAATACGCATTCAGCCCTCTCTCGCCTAACTCCTCCCAGCGGGAGGAGTTAGGCGAGGGTCATAATATCTTAATTATCATGAATATTATTCCCAAACCCACTCAACTCGTCGCCACTGGCGACACATTTACGTTAAAGGCTAATACCGTGATCGTGGCGAATAAAGCCGCCCGTGCCAAAGCCTCGCAATTGGCGGCGGCATTGCGAACCGCCACTGGGCTAACCCTGCCACTGCAAGATGAGGCCGACGCACCGGCCATTCAACTGACCCACAACCCTGCTTTGGCGACAGAGCTAGGGCACGAAGGCTATCGTCTCAATGTCAGCGCTAATGGGGTCGAAATTGAGGCAGCTGGCGAAGCTGGTTTGTTTTATGGCGGGCAAACGTTGCTACAACTACTTCCCACACAAGGCGAGGGGCATTTGCCCGGCGTGCAAATCACCGATGTGCCGCGTTTTGGCTGGCGCGGCTTGCATGTCGATGTTGGTCGGCATTTTATGCCAATGGCGGCGCTCAAACGCATGATCGACGCGCTGGCCTTGCACAAGCTCAATATTTTTCATTGGCACTTAACCGAAGACCAAGGCTGGCGGCTTGAAATCAAGAAATACCCGAAATTGACCGAAATGGGCGCATGGCGTAAACGCACCCGTGTTGGGCATGAATATGCCTCCGACAAATCGTTTGACAATGTGCCACACGGCGGGTTTTATACCCAAGACGAAGCACGCGAACTGGTGGCCTATGCCGCCGCACGCCACATCACGGTTGTGCCCGAAATCGAAATGCCAGGCCATGCCCAAGCGGCAGTAGCGGCTTACCCAGAGTTGGGCAATGCCGATGCGCGTCCGGGAACCGACCCGCTCGACGTTTGCGACCATTGGGGCATTCAAAAGCACGTTTTTAATGCCGAAGACAGCACGATTGCCTTTTTGCAAGATGTGTTGACCGAAGTAATGGCGATTTTCCCCAGCCCATTTATACATGTGGGCGGCGATGAATGCCCGAAAGACGAATGGAAAGCCAGCCCGCGCGCCCAAGCTCGGATACGCGAACTTGGGTTGGCTGACGAACACGAACTACAAAGCTGGTTTATTCGCCAAATGGATAATTTCATCACTCAACACGGGCGGCGTTTGGTGGGTTGGGATGAGATTTTGGAGGGCGGTTTGGCCCCCAATGCCACCGTCATGTCGTGGCGTGGTGAATCGGGCGGCATTACGGCAGCCAAGGCTGGGCACGATGTGGTGATGGCCCCGACCACTTATGTCTATTTTGACTATTATCAATCTGCCGACAAAGCCAATGAACCCTTGGCAATTAAGGGTCTGCTTGAACTTGAGACGGTGTATGGCTATGAGCCGATTCCGGCAGAATTGACCGCGACTGAAGCCCAACATGTGCTGGGCGCACAAGCCCAATTGTGGACAGAATACATCAAGACCCCAGCCCATCTCGAATATATGGCCTTTCCACGACTGTGTGCCTTGGCCGAGGTGCTTTGGTCGCCGGCCGCCAGCAAAAATTATGCCGATTTCCTCATTCGTCTGCCCGCCCAGCTCGCCCGTTTGGCAGCAATGGGTGTGAACTATAGAAAGAAAGGATGAAGGATGAAGGATGAAGGGTGAAGCTCTTTAACCCTTCATCCTTTCCCTAACTGGTCATACCAGTTGACTATAATCAGCCTCATTATGTCAATCCCATTCGCACCAACCTTTGAAGAAATGTTGCACCCGCAAAGCGCCGCACCAGAAAAGCGGGCGTTAGCGGCAGCCATGCGCAGCCAAGACCCATTGCACCAAGCCAATTATTTCAATATTAATTGGAACAACCCCAACACGGGCAAAACCAATTATTTTGTCATGCCAAAATCATTGACGGGTATCGAGGCTGAAATTGTGGTGCTCACGGCCAAAGATTTCCCAACTGGCAGTCACAAAGTCGGCCCCGCCTATTCATGCATGATCGAGCGCTATGTAGCGGGGGATATTGAGCCAGACAAGCATACCTTAGTGTTCCCCAGCACCGGCAACTATGGCATTGGCGGGTCGTGGGTGGGGCCGCGTGCTGGCTTTAAGAGCATGGTGATTTTGCCCGAAGGCATGAGCCGAGAGCGATTTGAGAAGATCGAAGGCTATGGCGCGACGTATACCAAAACCTATGGCAGCGAAAGCAATGTAAAAGAGATTTACGACGAATGCAATCGCCTGATGCGTGAGCATGGCAACAGTGTGCGCATTCTCAATCAGTTTAGCGAAATGGCGAACTATCGCTTTCACTATCATGTCACTGGCAATACCATTGTCGAATTGGCGCAAGAACTGAGCGAAAAACTCGGCACCCGTGGCATTAGCGCGGTGTGTAGCGCAATGGGCAGCGCTGGAACCATTGCTTCGGCGGATCGGGTTAAACAAGCCTTCCCTGATTGCAAGATCATTGGCCTAGAGCCAACCCAATGCCCCACCCTGTATAACAATGGCTATGGCAGCCACGAGATTCAAGGTATTGGCGATAAGCACGTGACTTGGATTCACCATGTGACCAATATGGATGGCTTGGCCTGTGTGGATGATATGGAATGTTTGCGTATTAACCATGTGTTTAATCACCCCATCGGCAGCGAAGTGATGATGAAACATTATGGTCTGAGCAGCGAGCAAGCCGCCACCATCGCCAATATTTTCGGCATCAGCGGCATCTGCAACTTGATTGGCGCCATTAAAACAGCCCGCCACTATGGCATGGGCAAAAAAGACGTGCTGATTGTATTTGCTACTGATAGTGTCGAACGCTATATTTCGGTGATGGATCACATGGAAAAGAGTCATGGGCCATTGGGCGAAACCGGCGTTCACGCCCGCATCGGTGGCATTTTGCGTCACCAAAAGACCGATTGGTTTATGGATGGTACGCCCGAAGCGCGTCGTCGCTGGCACAACCTGAAGTATTACACGTGGGTTGAGCAACAAGGCAAGACCGTCGAGGAACTTAATGCCCAACTCGACCCAGAATGGTGGTTGGCGCATCAGGCCAAAGTAGCCGAGACCGACAAGAAAATTGCCGCCATGCGCGGGTAAAAAAATTTAGAATTGAAAATTAAAAATGAAAAATTGGGGAGATGATCCTCCCCCCAATTTTTCATTTTTAATTTTCAATTC
>CAMDWA010000091.1 GCA_945877855.1 Thermoflexus hugenholtzii JAD2
GTATATGAGGAATTTGATCTTTCATAATGTGTTAACTTTTCTGAAATAAAGCTACCTCTAATTTAAAACTGAAAGCGAGGCAAAACAGTGTTTAGCATTTTCGGAGCATAAAATACATAAAAATGTATTAAAAACAACAAGTTAAATAGATATCTATAAATAACCTCATCATTTCCATGACAAATTATATTTCAATTGATATAAAAAATAATGGCAAAATGTGACAATGAGTCACATTTTGATTAAGTAAAATCTTAAAATTTATAATAAAAATATTCGTAAATTACAAAATTTGGTGAGATTAACAAAAAGAAGCATTGGTTGCAGAATTTTGCAACCAATGCTTCTTGTATTTTGGTTTCTGATCAGACAGACTAAACTCCTATTTTTTCGCATAGCGTTGGCTTAAGCCACGCCCCAGCAATACAAACAGCACCAAAATACCTTGAATGACCCCGGCCAATGCCGATTCGAGCTTGAGTTCGCTGGGCAAACGCAATGCGCCGATGTTGAGTGCCGCGAAGAAGAAGGCGACGGGCAAGATGAAAACCGGGTTATAGGTGATCAACATCGCCACCAACAAACTGAGAAAACCGAGGTTGCTGCTGATGCTGGGGATGAGGCGATGGAACACCGCCAAGACTTGTAGCGCACCTGCCAAACCAGCCAAAATGCCACAAATGGCAAAGGCGCTAAACAATTGACGGGTGGCGGGAATGCCGAGGATGAACGAGGCGCGCAAATTGTTGCCAACCGCCCGCAACCGCAACCCGTAGTGGGTACGCGAAATTAAGATGATGGTGACAATAAGGCCAAGCAACGCAACCAATAAGCCAACTGGGCTAAGCTCGGTATTGCCCAATGAGCTTAACCAAATCGATTCATCAAAAGGCTGAGTACCCGACATCGATGCCACGCCCGGGCGCTTCCAGGGGCCAAATACCAAATAAATGGCCAGACCCGTCGCCATAAAATTAAGACCAACCCCAGCAAAGATCTCATTTACCCGACCATAAACGTTGATGACCCCAAGCAACAACCCCCACAACATGCCGCCAACAGCGCCAGCCAAAATGGCGACAAAAATTGCAAGCCCGCTGGGCAGATCGGCACTTTTTACCGATTCTTCAAACAAACGCAGCGCCCAGGTGGCAAACACGGCCCCAACCACAATTTGCCCCTCGACCCCAATGTTATATAGCCCCGCATTAAAGGTATAAATGACCCCAGCCGTGCAAAGCAATAACGGAATGAGCGTAACCATTACGCGCGCCAATTGTTCACCACTGCCAAATGCTCCATCGAGCATGGTGCCGATCACGGTAAATGGGCTACGCCCAGTGGTGAGAATAACGATGGCGATAACAACAAATGCGCCGATGAGTGAACCAAAACGGTAAATGAGTGATTTTGACATGATTCTAGTGCTAAGTGCTAAGTGCTAAGAAATTAAACTTAGCACTTAGCACTTTTTACTTGTTAAAATTTTCCGCCAATCATTTCGCCGAGTTTGCTGGCCGATAAATGTGAGGCGGGAATAGGGGCGGAGGCGTTGCCGCCGCTAAAAACGATGACGCGGTCGCTGTATTCCATAATTTCATCGAGATCTGCCGAGGCGAACAAAATGGTGGTTCCTTGTTGGCAACGCTCGATCAATTGTTTCCAAATCCACAACACCGATTCAATGTCCAAACCGCGTGTCGGGTGCTCCATCAACAATAAATTGAGCGTGGCGGGCATGAGTGCAATTTGGGTGCGCTGTTGGTTGCCGCCCGATAAGCGCTCGACTTTAGAATTGGGGGTGCCGCGAATATTAAAGTGCGCAATTGCCGACTTGGCTTTGGCATTCATGGCATTTTGGTCTAAAAACATGCCCGGCGCTGGGTTACGAATGGCCATATGATCTTGAATGCTTAACCCAGCAACCAAGCCTTCGCGCAGGCGGTCTGCTGGCACATAACATACGCCATTGTCGAGATATTGTTTGTATGGCTGATGGGTGAGGTCTTTGTTGTTAATATAAATTTGACCCGCGATTGGTGCTTCGACCCCAGCACACGCCAAAATAAAGGGGCGCTGACCGCTGCCTTCTAGCCCGGCCAAACCAATCACTTCGCCGCGTTGAATTTGTAAGTCGTTAATCGCAACGCTCAGGTTATCGCCTTTTAATAATACTTTTTTGAGGTGCAGTCCCACTTCGGGTTGGGCGGTGGCTGGCTTGTTTGGCAACGCCAACTCGCGCCCAAACATCAAATCGACCAACTGCCCCGATAAATAGGGATCGCCTTTTTTGACTGGCACATTGCCCATTACCTGCCCGCGACGCATTACAGTGGCATGATTACAAACTTCTTCGACATCTTCTAATTTATGCGACACAAAAATAACCGATTTGCCTTGCGAAGCGAGGGTGCGCATCGCGTTAAACAATTGGGTCTTTTGTGAGGCTGAAATGCCGGTGGTCGGTTCATCTAAAATAAGGGTGCGCACACCCAACGACAACAAGCGTAATAATTCGAGTTGTTGGCGTTCGCCTACGGTTAAATTCCCCACCAATTCATTGGGGTCAAGTTTAAAATTAAATTGTTGGGCCAGTTTGGCTAAATCTTGGGCCGATGTGCCGCTGGAAGGTGTAAAACGTGAGCGTGCCTGAAAATTTTCGAGCACGGTCAAGGCTGAAAAATCGAGTGGGTCTTGATGCAACATGCCAACGCCCGAACGTACCCCATCGATGGGCGTGCGTACATCGACCCGTTTGCCATCCAACAAAATTTCACCACTATCGCGGCTATAAAAGCCAGTAAGCATTTTGACAAGGGTGCTTTTACCAGCGCCATTTTCACCCAACAAACCGTGAATCGTGCCAGCTTCGACCAACAACGACACATCGTTATTGGCATGTACAGCCCCGAACCGTTTATGAATATGTTTTAGTTCTACACGCATAAATCTTTGATAGTTAATGGTTAATGGTCAATGGTCAATGGTCAATGGTTGACAGTTGAGCGTTGAACATTGATAATTGCCATAGCGCTACTGTTTGCATTAACCATTAACCATTAACCACTGATAATTGCTCAAGCCCCATTTGCCGCAACCATGAGCGATAAGCGATGGCGGTGCGGTCGCTGCGCAAATGCAACTCAGATTGTAAATCAATTGGCAATAATTCCGGGCGCTGAGAACGCAAAATAGGCGCATCTTGCCAAAAGATGCTGTCTTGCCATGCCACTAATTCAGCCTCAGGTTGTTCATGTCCATAATTCATCGCCATCCACATCCACGCGGTGCTTTCAACTGGCCCATGTGGCAAAATCATCAAAATAAGCCCAAAACGCGGGCCGGTGGATTCTTTGGCGAGATAAGCTGTGAGTGGACGCAAGGCTTTGTAGGTATATTGCACCATTGCGCCTTCGCCAGTGCCATAGCCGTTGGGTTGATATACCCTCACATTTTCGGCAATCACCCCTTCAGCGGTGGTTTTTACATCATAGTCGGCAATTTCGGGGCGGTTACGCACCCCTAAAATATTTTCATGCACAAATGGAAAATGTCCGACATCAAGAAAATTTTCGATAATACGTGGCCCACTTGCTTGCACATGGTAAGGGCCGCACAAAATCTTACGGAAATTTGGGTCATCCCATTCGGGGAATTTAGGAATGTCGTAATGTGGCTCGCCGAGACAAACCCACACCAGATCATATTGCACCCGTACCGAATATGTTTGGGTTTTGGCCTTTGTCGGTGGGGTTTGTTCGGGGTGGGCTGGCATCAGCACACATTGCCCATCTGTGTTAAACGTCCAGCCATGATAGGGGCATTCGAGGCATTCGCCTTGAATTTTGCCCAATGATAGTTGTGTGCCGCGATGCACACACAAATCGCGCCATGCCATCACTTGCTCACCAACACGCCAAATGACTAAATCTTCACCCAATAGCCGCACCGCCAACGGGTTGCGCTCATTTAATTGACGTAAGCTGGCAACAGGATGCCAATCGTGGTTGAGAATCGGGTCTTTGATCATATTAAAAAATCCCCAGTTAATAGCGTTTTAAAACGAATTAACTGGGGATTTAAGCTCATTAAGTTATAGCAATGTAAAGATTACTTGCTCTTGCCTTCAATACCGCCGAGCAATTGGGGCAAATACCACAGGTCGGTCAATTTGGCAGTTGCGCCGTCTTTCACAAAGTCGGTACCATCTTGGAACTTGATTGGGCCTTTTAAGAGGTTGATGCTGCCATCGCCCAAGCCCTTTACAAATGCCTCGAAGCTTTTCTTGTTGTCTTCGGCCAAGCCTTTGCCATAAGCATAGTTAAAACCGCTCTTCTCACGATTGTTAATCAAACCTTCCCAATCGGGCGGCATACGCACAAAGGCTTGGGTGGCCTTGCCATCCATCGCCAATTTGATCTGATTGGTATATTCTGGACCCCAGTTGTAGTAAGCCACACCCGTACACACGGTGGGTTCAACTTCACAACCGGCGGGGTGACCATAGTGCACATACCATACCTTCTTGCCGGCTGCCGAGGCTTTCTTGGCCTGTTGGGCGGCTTCTGGGGTGTCGATTTGGCTCAAGATCACATCGTAACCACTGGCAATTTGGGCATCCACCACTTTGGTGGGGTCTTGGGTAACGCCGGGGATGTTGAACCAGAAGCCGATCCAATCAACCTTAAATTTAAGATCTGCCGCAGGCTTGCCACGATATTTCTCCCAGCAATACTTAGCGCCAAGGTAAGCCGATGAGACATAGCGGCGGGTTTCTTCGTTGATGAGCGGCCCAAGGATGCTGATCTTGCCCGTTTGGGTGGTGAGCGCACCGATACAACCATTCATCATGTGACCATATTCCATTTCTGGCATGGCATTTACCAAGTTGGCTTGGTTCTTGTAGTTTTTGCCATCCTTCCACGAATAATCGCCTGAGGCGTGCAACACGGTGATATTTGGGTTTTTCTTGGCAAATTCAAGCGCATCATCTTTAAAGTCATCTGAATTGAAGATGATGTAGTTAGCACCTTTGTTAACCAAATCTTGGGCCACTTGGGTTCCTTTCACGTTGGGGCGGTCACCCGGGTTGACTTTGTCGATAAATTCAAACTTAACGTTTGGAATTTTCTTTTGCACAAAGTCGGTAATACCCTCATAGTGGGCTTGGTTCCAGCCTTTGTCATTATAGGGGCCAACCAAAATCATACCAACGGTAATGGCCTTTGGCTCGGCTGGTTTGGGGGCGGCGGTCGGTTCGGCTGGCTTCGGCGCTGCCGTTGGGGCAGGCGCAGTCGTCGGGGCCGGTGCAGCCGGGGCTGTTGTGGGGGCATCGGTTGGCTTGGGAGCCGGCGTCGGAGCGGGTGCGCATGCAGCCAGCACAACACTAAGTGCAGTTGCTGCGGTCAACCCATGGGCGAGTTTCATTTTCATTGTCCTCTCTTTTCCTTTTTTGTTTTACGTCTTTTTTCCGATGGTTAAATAAGACTCTAATAAGTCTCATATTAACCAATGGTGATTTTACACGATTTATTTAATGGTGTCGAATATACACTATTTGTTTTTTCTAAATACAAAGCATATCTTCTCAAAAACAGATGTAAACAAAACAAGTTTTTGCCGAACTCACGATATGGGAATTCTCTCGAATTATTGAAGTAATGCGATAAAGCATTGATATACAATCAATCGTATGAGCAGCCTCGGTTATATTCTCAAGCGTCACCGCGAACGCAAACATTACACCCAACAAGAAGTCATTGAGAAGAGCGGTCTAGACCGTAGCTCAAGCTATATTAGTAGCCTAGAAACCAACAAAACCAGTCCCACCCTCGATGAGTTGGAAGCACTGGCCGTGTTATATAGCACCACAACCTTTGATATTTTGAGTGAAATTAAGGGCATTGACAAAGAATGGAGTTTTACACCAAACCCCGATATTCAGTTGATGTTTAGTTTTTACAACTCGTTAAATGCTGAGCGCAAGAAAATTGCGCTTGAGTTTTGTCAATTTTTGGCCGAAAAGCAGATGATGGAGAAAAGAGTGGGAAGTAATGGTTAGTGGTTAATGGTTAATGGTTATCTTTTCACCATTAACCATTAACCATTAACCATTAATAACTGACTACTCAGCGTCGCCATCGCCACCGTTTCGGCAATTTCGCTGAGCGCACCATACGTATCGCCAGTGAGGCCACCGAGTTGATTTACCCAATGGCGACACAACCACCGTGATACCAGCCACACCAACACAATGCAAATGGTGGCATGGGTCAATTGCAACCATAGTGTGGCTGGGTTATGCCCAATTAGCATAATACCGCCCGTCATGAGTATCATTTGCACAGTGGCGATGACAATATCGCGGCGTTGCACCAGATCGTGAAAGCTTTTGCCAAGGCCGCCACCGCGTGCGGGCGGGTAAAAGGCAATGCCGTATAAGTCGGCCCAACGCGCCACAATCGGCGCTATTAGCGCCGCCCGCCACCAAGCATCACCTGCCGAGGCTAAAAAAGCCACCTTGAGCAAAAAAATAGCGATCAGCGCCATCGCACCCATCGCCCCAATCCGGCTATCCTTCATAATTTCGAGCATTCGCTCACGGCTGCGCCAACTCATGGTTGCGTCAAAGGTATCCGACAACCCATCCAAATGCAAGCCCGATGTCAATATCGCACTCGTAACCACCACCAAAACAGCGCGGGCGAGTGGGTTCCACAACCAACCACTTAGCCATCCAACCGCTACGGTGAGCGCACCGATAAATAGTCCCACCAACGGAAACCAACGCATCGAGCGCGTAATACTTATATTGAAATCGTCATCTTGCACCGGCGCACCCGGCAGTGGAATAATGGTCAAGAAGCGAATGGCGACGGCAATTTGCTGAAACATAAGAGAAAGGATGGCTTAGCCGCTTAAAAACAGGGGCTTTAATTGCGGGAATCTGCAAGTTTTTTCATTTCGCCCCAATAGTTAGGGTGGAAATTCGAAATATAATGTCAGTATAAACTAAAAAATGGTTGTTGATTTGGGTTGTCAGCCTGATTAGCGCAAATTCCTAAAAGATGAAGCGCCGATTTCACTAATGCGTGTGTGCAAGAAATAGGGTGCAGATAAATTGTTAACCCACCTATATCGACGACATTTGTAATGAATATGACATTTTTAGGTCCTTGGGCTTACCCTGATATTTCGCGGCTTGACGGCAATTTGGTGACCATTGAGCGACTCAACCCTGAGCGTGATATCGATGACCTTTATCACGTTTCACACAGCTTGCCCGAATATCAAAACTTGTTTACCTTTATGTCGTTTGGGCCATTTCAATCTAAATCGGCTATGCATTTATGGCTGAATCAGATTGTTGACAGCAAAGATCCGCTTTTTTTCTCGGTTTTTGATAAATCACGTCAAATGCGGGTAGGTATGGTTTCATTGCTTAATATTGTGCCAGCCCAAGGGCGGGTCGAGATTGGTAGCATTTGGTATAGCCCTTTGGTGCAAAAAACGAAGGTTAATACCGAAGTGACCTATTTATTTCTAAAAAGCCTGTTTCGAGACTATCATTATCGGCGTTTTGAGTGGAAATGTGACAACGACAATGCGCCTAGCAAGCGGGCCGCCCTGCGTATGGGGTTCAGCTACGAAGGTTTGTTTCGTCAGCATATGATTGTGAAGGGCAAGAATCGTGACACGGCATGGTTTTCGATTATTGATAAAGATTGGCCGTTGCTTGAAGCCAAATTCGAGTCGTATCTTTCGGGCAAAGCCGATTCGTTGACAGCGCTAAATGTTGCTTAACATACCATAATATAAACTTAACCTATGTCAAAAGTTCATACGACGAATTACGTTAATACATTTATTGAAATTGCCGATGATTGTAAAGCCGAGATGGGCACGGTGCCACCCACCAAACAAGAAAAGACAGTTGCAAATTTGCAATTTGACATGATTTTTAATCAGCCGTATACCTTCACTTCAGATGACGTGTTGTTTACCGTTTATGCCCGGCGTAATAACATTGCCGAAGTAGAACTCCCTACGGCGCGTGTTGCTTTTTTTGCCAAGGGGCAACCTTGTTTTAGGGCCTCGCCGCTTACCAAAAGCTATGGCTGGGGTGTGCATTTTGACCAAGATGCCAAAATGGCTATTTTTGCCAAAGGTTCGCAGCGTTATGATGAATTAAAGAATGACAAAAGCCTGAAGCAATTGAAAGCGATGAAGGCATCGAAATAAGGTTGGTTATTACACATGAACGCCCAACATCTCCCCCTCATTCATCAATTGCTCACCGACACCGAGCAGATTAACCTGCCGATTTGGCTTGGCGGTGGCTGGGCCGTCGATGCCCGACTCGGCCACATTACCCGCGAACACGAAGATATTGATTTGGCCGTTCCGGCAGAGCGGATGGATGAGTTTATTGTACTGTTGCAAACCTATGGGGCTGGCGCAATCGAGCAAACCGATTATGGCTTTTTGGTGACGGTAGCTGGCGTTTTGCTTGATTGTGAGCCATGCGAGCGTGGGCCGGACGCTTATGAGATCGACGGTGTTCCGGCGGGGGCTTGTCCATTGGCAAAAGAAGGCGTGATTGATGGCGTGGCTGTGTTATGTATCAGTTGGCACGCCATTTTGTGGGATTACTTTTATTATCTGCAAGAAGTGCCTTACGCCGACTGGCCTGCGAAAGACAAAGCCAGTTATGCCGTTGTGCGCCAAGCCATTGGCGAAGCACAGGTTGAGGCGTGGCATGATCTTTTTCGCCGTTCACAATAGCCCAATTTGCCCGCTGCCGACCAAATCTGACAATGCCACCTGACCGCCAGCCCGCACTTGGGCCTCGAACGCCAAGAGCGCTTGTTTGCGCGGTAGCCCGCCGCCATAGCCAGTGAGTTTGCCATTGGCCCCAATCACGCGGTGGCATGGCACGATGATTGAGATCGGGTTGCGACCATTCGCTAGCCCAACCGCGCGTGAGGCGTTCACATCACCCAAGCGCCGTGCCAATTCGCCATATGAAATAGTAACCCCGAAGGGAATGGTGCATAACTCGGCCCACACACGCTGTTGAAATGGCGTGCCTTGAGGGCGCAGCGGCAAGTCAAAGCTGCTTAATTCACCGGCAAAATAGGCCTTTAGTTGGCGCACTGCTTCGGGCAATGGCGCGGCGTTCTCATCCCGCAGCCAATCGGTTGCCACCGCTGGGCCATATTGATGGGGTGTCATATATAGCCCTGTCAATGCCGTGCCATCCGAGATCAGCATCAGCGGGTCGATGGGGCTATCGATAACGGTGTAATAAACCATTCAACCCCTCAACCCTAAATAATGAGTTGGCAATGGCGATTCACTCACGCTGCCATCGGGGTTGCGATGCACCTGATAGCCGAGCGCCGCCGGGCGTGAGCTAACGATGCGCATCAGTTGCCCATCCACAAAATGCCCCGCCGCGCCATCGTCGCAGGCCAAGGTTGGCAAAATGTGGTTATTGGCTAACAAATTGTGCAGCGATGGGCGGCGGTTTGGCTCGCCATCGTAATGTGGGCAAAATGCGTCATCTAAAAACCCCAAGCCAGCCAAACTGCGATAGGGGCCGGGGATGGAGTCGGTAGAGCATTGTTGAAACCAGCAATTGGCCCCAGCGCTGATACCTGCCAACACAATGCCAGCGTCATAGGCCTTGCGCAAAATGACATCTAACCCCCATTCGTGCCACAGGGCGATCATGCTTTTGGTGTTGCCCCCGCCGACATAAATGACATCTTGCGCCAACAAAAATGACTCAAGATCGGCGGTATGGGGCGCAAATAACGACAGCCATGTTGGGCGGCAATCGAGCTTGCTAAAGGCATGATAAAAATTTAAGGTGTAACGAGTGGCATCATCGGTGGCATGAGGCAAAAAGCATACCTTGGGGGTGGGTTTGTGGCTGTGGTCTAGCACATATTGGTCGAGCAATGGGTTGTCGCCATCCATCGAAAACCCACCGCCGCCCATCGCAATAATTTGTTTTTGCATGATTTACTTTTTACGATTGCTCGATCAGCAGGGCTGACAGCATCGTTGATGTATATCCCAAAAGGGTAAAAATTGATGAAATGCCGATTTGGCTGTCGCATATCAAGTGTAGCTTGATGTGCGACAGCCAAATCGACGTAAATGTTGATTGGCTGAATCGTAACATTTTATTTTGCTTACACATAAAGTATAAAATTAAATAATGAACGAACCAAATGTAAATGATCTATTGAGTTTGAAAGGGCGCGTGGCCGTCATCACCGGTGCCGCGGGTTGGTTGGGTGGCGCGATGAGCCGCGCTTTGGCCGAGGCCGGTGCGCAGGTGGTGGTGACCAGCCGTGAGCTTGCCAAGGCCCAAGCCTTTGCCCAAACTTTGCCGGGCGAGGGCCACATTGGCATGTCGTTAGACCTGATGAACACTGAGACATTTGCGCAATTTGTGCAAGACGTGGTGCAAGCGACAGGGCAAATCGATGTGTTGGTCAATAATGGTTATAGCGGCAGTGCAGCCAGCATTCAGGCCGCCAACGCCGACGATTTTGACCGCAGTTATCATGCCGGGGTGACAGGCTATTTTGTCTTAGCGCGAGATGTCGCCAATCATATGCGCACTCGCGGTGGGGGCAGCATCATCAACATCGCCAGCATGTATGGCGTGGTTGGCAGCTACCCCGAAGCTTATGAAGGGTTGGGGGTCAATAGCCCGCCCAGTTACCACGCCCTCAAAGGCGCATTGGTGCATCTTACGCGCCATTTGGCGGTGTATTGGGCAAAAGATGGCATTCGTGTCAACGCCATCAGCCCCGGCCCATTCCCGCCGCCACGTGTCAGCGATGCCTTCCCCACTTTCATTCCACGCCTCGAGGCAAAATCGCCGATGGGGCGCATGGGCAAGCCGCACGAAGTGAAAGGGGTGGCGGTGTTGCTCGCCAGTGATGCCGGTAGCTACATCACTGGGCAAAATATTTTGGTAGATGGCGGTTGGACGGCGTGGTGAGGACCGCATCTCAAATTTTGTATAATTAAAATGATGCAAACCGTTTCGATCACCCCTGATTTGACCCGCCGGTCGGGTTATCGCGCAAGTAGCCAAGGTGTTCATGCCGAAGCTACAACGATCGGCGGCGCATTAGATGCGCTCAATATTCAGACGCACTCACCTGTTTCATTGGTGGCAGTTTTTATTCAAAATTTTGAGCCAGATGTTTTTTTTAATGCTGAGCAAACAGAATTGTTGAAAAATCGCTTGAATGCGGCGCAACAATTGTTTGATAGTGCAGATATTTTGTCGAAGTCGAAAGACAATTTACAAGCACAAGTAATTTTGACCGATGCCGAGCAAAGCGTCGAAGACGAACTGCGGGCCGCAATTCGACGCAGCGATGCCTTGTTAAGAGCGACGCAATAACTTAACGCATGAACCCGTTTTACCCATCAGTTGCGCAGCGTGCAAATTATCGTTGCGAATATTGTCATGCGCCGCAACTGGTGTTTAATATCGAGTTTGAAGTCGATCACATTGTGCCTGTAGCGTTGGGTGGTTCTGATGATTTGCGCAATTTTGCATTGGCCTGTCGGGCTTGCAATTTGCGAAAAGGTAAAGCCGTTGCTGGGCTGAGTGCTATTTCGGGCGAAGAAGTGTCTTTGTTCAACCCTCGGTTACATGCTTGGAATGAACATTTTGTTTTATCCACTGTTATGCCATATGTGATTTTGGGTTTGACAGAGATTGGGATTATTACAGTTCAATTGTTGCGCCTCAATGACCCGTTGCACGTCTTAGCCCGCGAGAAATGGTTTAAGCTGAACTTGCTTCCTTAATTCCGCCTGAGCCACAGGGTGGGCATCATGTTACACTATAGTGTTCAACCTATCCGCGAGATACACGTTTATACAGTGTGCGTCGGCGTGTTCTTTGCGGATTTTGCTTTTCCCGGCGCACTCAAATAGAACCCCCAATATCGATTGATCGCACCTATGTGCGGGTTTAGTGATGATATTGGGCATAGGGTGATAGATCTTGTCCTTTAACGATTTCAACTTTGACTTGCGCCTAAGCAAGACAATATTGGCAGCGGGTTACGAAACCCCCACGCCAATCCAGGCCGCCGCCATTCCCATTGTGATGAGCGGCGCAGACCTTGTTGGCACTGCCCAAACCGGCACAGGCAAAACCGCTGCATTTGTGCTGCCTATTTTGCAAAAATTGCTAACAAACCCAAGCCAACGCAAAACCCGTTGCATCATTGTTACGCCCACCCGCGAGTTGGCCGAACAAATTAATGATGTGGTGGTGCAAATGGCCAAGGGCACGAATATTCGCAGCGCCACCATTTATGGTGGGGTGGGAATGGGCAACCAAGTGCGCGCCCTGCGCGATGGTGTCGAAATTTTAGTGGTGTGTCCGGGCCGGTTGCTCGACCATGTGCAGCAACGTAATGGCGATTTTAGCCATGTTGATACGCTGGTGTTAGATGAAGCCGACCGCATGTTTGATATGGGCTTTTTGCCCCCAGTGCGCCGCATTATTGCTTTATTGCCCCCTAGCCGCCAAACCTTATTGTTTACTGCAACCTTCCCGCGTGAGGTTGAAGAATTGGCTGCCACCGTATTACGCAACCCCAAGCGGGTCAGCGTTGGCGCAACCCGCGCCGCGACAACGGTGAGCCATGCGCTTTACCCGGTGCCACAACATCTTAAAACCGGTTTGTTGGTTGAATTGATTAAGAAGCATAATCCATTCTCATTGTTGGTGTTTACACGCACCAAACATAAGGCCGACCGTGTGGCAACCCAATTGACCCGCCTTGGCTTTGAATCGACCACCTTGCACAGTGACCGCACCCAAAATCAGCGCCAACGTGCCTTGGATGGCTTTAAGAAAGGTAAGTTTCAAGTTTTGGTGGCGACCGATATCGCGGCACGTGGCTTAGATATTGAGACCGTCTCACACGTCATCAATTACGACATTCCCGCCACGCCCGATGATTACATTCACCGCATTGGCCGCACGGGGCGCGCCGAGCGCGTTGGTGATGCCTTTACGTTGATTACACCCGAAGATCGTGATTTGGTGCGCGACATTGAACGCGCCCTCGGCAAGAGCATCGCTCGTCAAAAAATCGACGAGTTTGATTATTCCGAGCCGCCCAAGCCAGTTTCGCCCGACATGTATGAAGAACGCAAATCTTTTTCACGTCCGGCCCCACGTTTTCGCCCGCCCGCTGAGCAAAGACCCAGCCGCCCTTCGCAATCAGCCGTAACACCCGTTCGTGGCCCCAAATTTGGGCAACGTCCAATGGTTTCGCGCCCAACCCGTTCGCGGGCCTAGCCGATATTTCGTGGTTGAACGTCATCAAACGGGCGCGGGGATTTCCCCGCGCCCGTTTTTTTTATATTGCTAAAGATATTTTCTCAATAATTGGGGGGCCAAAAAGATGTAATGCCGAACGCACTATCACTTTGGTTTTAGCAAGGGCAAAGCCCTCGTCAAAACCAAAGTGATAGTGCGTTCGGCGAAATTTTTTTCATTGTCCTTGTTTATTAAACGCTCGTGCTTCGGCAGTGATGTTTCATTCGCATTACAATTTGCGTTTACATTGTTTTATATGGCCTCTTCTTTACGCAAACGCCCGCCCGCTGTAACCATTGTCGGCTGTTTATTTATTTTGCTTGCGCCTATATCGGCCCTGAACGGGTTGGCTGAGGTATTAAATTTGTTTATGACCGACCCCGACAACCCATTGGCATGGTCGTGGTCGCCGCTTTACTCACTTGATTTTGATACCTTGCAGACACTTGCGTCTATTGGGTTTGCCTTTTTAGGCAGCATTTTAGATGTGCTTATTGGTGTTGGCTTGTTGGGCTTGCGCTCGCGGGCGTGGCTATGGGCCATGATTTTGCTGGGCATCTCATTAACCCAAAATCTCATTAGCTATTGGGCCAATGCCCCCGACTTTATCAGCATGACCGCCGATACATTTTTAGTGTTGTTGCTGAATCAAACTGAAGTGCAAGAGGCGTTTAAAAAATAGTTGGCGCTTAAGCAATTGCTCACACCCCAATCATGACTGATCTCGAACTATTACGCCGTTATGAGCCGATTGTGCGTTATACCAATGGTGAACGCTTTTTCCCGATGAGTGTTGAAGCCTATGTGCGTCGGTGTAGCTTGTGGGTTCATCGCGGGCAACAGCGCAGTACCGCGCGTGATAAGCAGTCCGTTGCAGAAGGCAAGCTCGATATCGAGCAGCTTGGCGCAATTCCACCTGCGCCGTCTGGCGAGCTTCACTATTTGCGTTTTGCCCACGATCTTAGCCTCACCGAGCTGCAACAATATGTGCAACAAGACCTGATCGAACGCAAAACTTTTCGCAAAGGCCAAGGGCGTTTGGCGCGGGTGGGTTATGTCTCGCGTTTAATCGATGCGTTCTTTTCGCTGACCTTATTGGCGCGGGGGCGGGTGCCGGGTGCGACCGCCAATAGCGTCGCGCTGAAATATAGCCAAATGCCATCGGTAGACAAAAAACACCCTTATTACGGCAAGGTTTTTCGCCAAAATGGTTGGGTTGCTCTGCAATATTGGTATTTTTTCGCTTATAACGATTGGCGTTCGCGTTTTGATGGGGTAAATGATCACGAAGCCGATTGGGAGATGGTGATGATTTATTTGTATGAGCAGGCCGACGGCAATCTTGCCCCGCGCTGGGTGGCCTATGCTTCACACGATCATCATGGCGATGATTTGCGCCGTCGTTGGGATGACAAGGATAATTTGGATTTGGTGGCGGTGAGGTCATCTGAAATATCTTCGGTTGAATATCATCCGGTGGTGTATGCTGGGGCTGGGTCACATGCCTCATACTTTAAACCGGGTGAATATGTGACTGAATTTGCATTGCCAATGGCAAAGCCATTTGTGCGGGCGGTTAATCTCATTGCCAATTTTTGGTCAATTACCCTGCGACAAGGGCGTGGTCAGCCTTGGGCCTTGCCCGATATTAGCATCCCTTTTGTTGATTATGCGCGTGGGGATGGGGTGAGCATTGGCCCAAACCAAGCTCGTACATGGTCTCCTGTCTTGCTTGACCCCGTGCCGATGTGGGTTAAGCAATATCGCGGTTTGTGGGGGTTGTTCCCACGTGACCCAATTGCAGGCGAAAACGCCCCTGCCGGGCCGATGTATAACCGTGATGGCTCGGTGCGGTCTTCGTGGTATGACCCCATTGGTTGGGCCGGGCTAGATAAAGTGCCGCCTCCAACTGTAGCGTTGCAACTACTGCGTGAGAATTTAGATAATTTAAGCCAGCGTTATGCTGAGTTAAGCCAAACTGTAGCCCAAAAATCTGACGAATTGCAAAAAAAAGGGGTTGAGGCGGCAGCCATTCAGTCACAAGCCCATTTAGCAAAACGGGTAGCGCAATTAAACAATGATATTGAGCATTTGAGCGCCGACCTAAAAAATTTGCGGCGTGAGCAAAGTGAAAATGAGGCCATGCGCGAGGCATTATCGCTACGGTTAACCCGCCTCAAAGCTGGGGCCGAAGATAAGGCAGATGCGCACCTTCAACACAAGGTTGACCCCGTTAGCCCGCGTGAAATGCGGCTGAATAAGCTGGCCGAGGTATGGGGGGCAGTTAGCATTGGGTTGTTGATGATTGGGTTTGTGGTGTTGCTTATTTTGCGTGCCCCGCAGACGGTGGTGTGGGGGGGGCTAATGCTTGTGTCTTTTCTCATCATCGAGGCTATTTTTCGGCGTTCATTGACCAATTTTGTCACCTCGATCACGGTATTGTTGGCGGCTGTTAGCGCGTTATTGCTTATTTACAATTTCTTTTTGCCCATTTTGTTGGGTGGGGTGTTGTTGGCGGGTCTGTTTTTATTGTGGGAAAATTTACGCGAATTACGAACATAGCGCAAATTCCTAAAAAAGAAATGCCGATTTCACCATCTATCACCCAAAGCATAGCTTCTGGGGATAGATGGTGAAATCGGCATTTCTTTAATTTTCGTTTTGCCTTATTTGCGTTGTTCGTCAATATCGCCGGGGTACATCAGCGCGTCGCGCCCACGTTCACCGGTGCGGATGCGGATGACATCTTCGACTGGGTAGACGAAAATGATGCCGTCGCCAGTTGCGCCCGTGCGGGCAGATTCACAGATGGTATCGATAGTGCGTTGCACGTTGTGGTCACTCAGCACAATATTGATTTGAATTTTGGGTAGCAAATCGATGCGATAAGTGCCGGTGCGCCCGACCAACTCGATGCCGCCATCGCGCCCATGCCCACGCACTTCGATCACATTCATACCCACAATGCCGATCTTATAGAGCGCCTGTTTAACATCATTTAATTTGTCTTCACGAATAATGGCTTCTATTTTTTTCATGATAAATTTATTGGAAGGATGAAGAATAAAGGATGAAGGATGAAAATTTATTCTTCATCCTTTATCTTTCATCCTTTACGCATAGGCCCGTTCACCGTGTTCGCTAATATCGAGGCCGACTTCTTCTTCGCGCTCAGAGACGGCGATGCCGATAGTGCGGTTGAGTAATTTTGCAAGCACAAATGTAATGCCAAACGAAAACACCGCCACAATAACAACGCTAATGAGCTGGGTGACAAATTGACCGGGGTTGCCATATAGCAAGCCATCGGCTCCAGCCTCATTGACCAGCTTGCTGGCAAAAATACCAGTCGCCAAGGCCCCAAATGTGCCGCCAGTGCCATGACAGGCCATCACATCCAAAGATTCATCTAACCCCACCTTTTGGCGCAACTTAATTGCATAATAACTAACAGGCGAGGCCAATGCCCCGATCACCATCGCTGCCATCGGGGTAACAAAGCCAGCTGCCGGTGTAATCGCCACCAACCCGACGACAGCGCCAGTAACAATACCCAAAACGCTTGGTTTATTGTCGCGCCAGCTCAGCAACATCCATACCAGCCCAGCAGCGGCAG
>CAMDWA010000092.1 GCA_945877855.1 Thermoflexus hugenholtzii JAD2
ATGGATCGAAATCACTTTAAAAATCACGCAAGTCGCACTTGTGCTGTGGCCGGTTTGGCAAATCGTCAAATTCGGGCGGGCTTATATTACTAGGTAATTTGGAGTAAGTGGACTTGCGTCATTTGCTCTTATTTTGAATGTAATCTAGTAACCAGTAACCAGTCGTCAGATAATGAGATGTGTGTGTAATTCGTAATTTCTTAATTATGCGAATTTTGAAGATTATTTCGGCCTTTCTTAAGCTCAATGTAAATATTGCGTTTGCCTATCGTGCCAACTTGGCGGTGGAGTTGCTGACAAGCGTGATGTGGTTGGCATGGGAATTGATTTCGCTTAATGTGATTTATAGCAATACCGACACCTTGGGCGGCTGGAGCAACGGCGACATGGTTGTGTTGCTCGGTGTTTGGAAATTGGTGATGGGCATTTTGTTTGGCATTATTTTCCCAAATACCGAATATTTCAACAAAGCGGTGCAACAAGGCACGCTCGATTACACCTTTTTGCTACCAGCCAATAGCCAATTGTTGATCAGTCTCAACCGTATTACCATTTGGCAAGTGCAAAATATCATCCAAGCCATGATCATGGTTCCAATTGGCATTAGTATGACTGGGCGTGGCGTCGCATTTTCCGATTTGTTGATGTTTGTGGTGTTAGCACTCAGTGGCATGACCTTGATTTACAGCCTATGGATTGTGTTGATTGCTGCGGTCTTTTGGTTCACAAAATTTGACAATAACGTCACAATTTTGGCGGCACTGATGGATACAGGCAAATACCCAGCCAGTATTTTTCCGGCTTGGTTGCGGGTATTGATTACATTTGTGGTTCCAATTGCGGTGGCAACCTCCGTTCCGGTGCAGGCGCTGCGTGGCGAATTGCCATTATGGCAAATGTTTGCATGGCTAGGGTTTGCCATCGCCGTGTTTTGGGGTGCCACACGGGTCTGGCGCGCCGGCATCAAGCAATATAGCGGTGCGTCGGCCTAACCCGATATAAAAAAGTTAGGCTACTCAATAGAAATAAATACCAGCATCAGCCGGTAAAACATCTCCGCTTTTCCGCATCTCCGCGCCCCCAATTTTGAAGTAACTGAAGTGGCTCCATTTTTAGAGAGGCACTTCAACTACTTGTCTGGGCTGCTTTGATAGATAAAGTAATTTTAATGCCTTTAAAGCCAACTTCTCGCCCTCGTATAATTCCCTCCCATGCGCGTTCCTATTTCGTGGCTCAAAGACTACGTAGATATCCCTTGCTCCGTCGAAGCACTGGCTGAAAAGCTCACTTTTGCCGGATTAGAAGTTGAAAAGATCGAATACATTGGCCTTCCCGGCGCTGAGTTGGTGTGGGACAAAGACAAAATTTTTACTGGCTTATTGCTTAAAGTCGAGCGACACCCCAACGCCGATAAGCTTTTGCTGGCAACCGTAGCCTATGGCACCCACGCCGATGGTAGCCCGCGTGAGATCACGGTTGTGACCGGTGCGCCCAATATTAAACCCGGCGACAGCGGGCAAAAAGTAGTGCTAGCCCTCAATGGGGCGCGGTTATACGACGGGCACAAAGAGGGCAAAGTGCTGATGACCCTCAAACCCGCCGTATTGCGTGGCATTAAAAACGACAGCATGGTGTGCAGCGAAAAAGAGCTGGGCATGAGCGAAGAACACGAAGGCATCATTATTCTGCCAGATGAGGCCCCAGTCGGCGTGCCACTGCAAGATTATTTGGGTGATGCGGTGCTCGAAATCGCCATTTTGCCCAACACTGCCCGTTGCGCCAGCATAATTGGCGTGGCACGTGAAGTGGCGGCCTTGACCGGGCAAACCGTGCGTTACCCCGATTTGTCTTATACCGAAGGCAGCAAAACCGTATCAGATTTGGCAAGCATCAAGATCAATGATGCCAAACTCAACCCGCGTTTTACGGCAGGGGTGATCGAAGGCATCCGCCTCGGACCATCGCCCTATTGGATGCAGCGTCGGCTTAATTTGATGGGGCAACGCCCGATCAGCAACGTAGTCGATATTTCAAATTATGTCATGTTTGAATGGGGCCAACCCACCCACACCTTCGACTTCGGCCTCATTCAAAAAGATGGCAAGGCCTTTGTGCAAACCCGTCTGGCCCACGAAGGTGAAAAATTGACGACGCTTGACAATCGCCAACGCGATTTGTTGCCGAGCGATATTGTGGTGGCCGACGAAAACAAGGCCATTGGCTTGGCCGCCGTGATGGGCGGGGCCAATACCGAGGTGAATGATGCCACCCAAACCGTGTTACTCGAAGTGGCGGCATGGCATCAAACCAGCGTACGCCGCACCGCACGACACCACGACTTGCATAGCGAGGCATCGTATCGTTTTGCGCGTGGGGTGCACCCCGAAGTGACGATTTCGGCTTTAAAGCGTGGCTTGCAACTCATGCAGCGTCATTGTGGCGGCACAATTGCGCAGGGCATTATCGATATTTACCCCAACCCACGTGTTGAACCTGTGATTATGTTTGACACGACTGAATGTAAACGCATTTTGGGCATTGAGATTCCGATTAATGACATCGTGAGCATTCTCCAATCCCTAGAATTTAAAATTGAAGATGCCTCTGCTCATTCTACATTTTCAATTCTAAATTCTAAATTCCTTCAGGTAACGCCACCGGCCCATCGTTTAGATGTTGAGACGGGCTATGACTTGGTTGAAGAGGTGGGGCGTATTTATGGCTATCAACGTGTGCCCAGCAGCATTTTGTCAGACGAAGTGCCACCCGCCCAGCCGAACCCGCAAGTGGTGTTTGAAGATCGCGTTAAAGATGTGTTAGTTGAGGCGGGTTTGACCGAGATCGTGACCTATCGCTTTACTACGCCGCAGCAAGAGGCACGCACTTATGCGCCCGGCACCCCGCCCGATGACAAGCCTTATGTCACCCTCATCAACCCCATCGCCCCAGACCGCAGCGCCATGCGCCATAGTTTGGTGGCGGGTGCGCTCGAGACCATGAGCGCCAATTTGCGGCATCATAACCGTGTGACATTATTTGAGGTTGGTGCGGTTTATTTGCCATCAGAAGAGAATAACGCGGTGTTGCCCGATGAGCAACCACGTTTAGCCATTACCATGTCGGGCGGGCGCGAGGCTCGCACCTGGCGCGGTGGCGACAGCGCTGCGATGGATTTTTATGAGTTGAAAGGTGTGATCGAAGCCTTGTTGGGCGGTTTGTATGTGTTAGACAACACGTCATTCGAGCCAGTGTCGCACCCAAGTTATTACCCGGGCCGCGCGGCAGCCATTGTGTTAAAAAAGCCGCGTGGTGAAGCCCAACGGGTTGGCATTTTTGGCGAGTTGCATCCATTGGTGGCGGCAGAATGGGGCTTAGATAAACAGCCAGTGTTGCTGGCCGATCTTGATTTGCGGGTGTTGCGTGATTTTGCTGCGCCACGAGTGACCGCTCAAGATGTATTGACTTTCCCTGCCAGTTATGAAGACCTCGCGGTAGTGGTGAATGAAGATGTGCCAGCGGCACAAGTTGAGCAAACCATTCGCCGTGCTGGTGGCAATTTGTTGCGCAATGTCAGTTTGTTTGATGTGTATCGTGGTGAGCAATTGGGCGCTGGCAAAAAGAGCTTGGCCTATGCGCTCACGTATCAGGCCGAAGATCGCACCTTGACCAATGCCGATATTGAAAAACCACGCAATAAAATTATTCGTGCGCTCGAAGGTCAACTTGGTGGGACGATTCGCGCTTAAGATTTGCAGAGCAAAATAGAGATCCCTACTCAAGCTTCGCTTGAGTAGGGATCTCTATTTTGCTTTATGGCTTTGTTTTTCACCTTACCTTAAGGTATTAAACGTTTAATCAAAAATATGACAAAAAATAATCGTGGTGTTATTACGCTGATCGTGGCGATTGTGAGCATGTGTTTGTGTATGATGGCGACAGGGGTTGGCGGTGCCGCATATTTGTTTAACCGCTTTGCAACCAATCCCCCCCCGTTTTTAGGCACGCCCTTGGCCCGCGCAACCAGCGATAGCCCCATTCGTGTGCCATTGCCCGACCTTGGCACAACCGTTGCGGCAACGCCTCGCCCTATCAATAGCACCCCATTTGTGGCGGGTGCGGCCACACCCGTTGCTACCAGTGCTTCGGCGGCGGCAACACGTGTGCCATCTGGCCCAGTGCAGCCGGTGGTTTTGCCAGAGGCTATTTTTAATGCCGAATTACCACAAACCGATTTGGCCGATATTGCGGTGCGATTTAAGGGCGTAGCGCGTGAGCAAACCAAGGTCACTTGCAGCGCCCCCGCCAAAGGGTTTAATGTCGGCGACAAGCGCACATTTACCCTGAGCAACCAAGATAGCAATACGCTATTTAAGGCCACTGCCGAATTGCGTTATAAAACAGCCTCGGTATATGCATGGGTGCAATTAACCCCTGAAAAGGTTGAGATTAATGAAAAGCAACTAAAAGAGGCGATGGACAAATTTACCAGCCAAATTTTGCCCACCAGCCACGCCTTTTTTGGCAATGAGGCCAATCCCGGGGTCGATTGTGACCCGCATATTAATATTATTCATGCCGCAGGGGTTGGGCGCTCGGTGGGGGGCTATTTCTCGTCACCCGATGGTTTCCCCAAAAGTGTGCGCGAAGATTCAAATGAAGGCGAAGTGTTTATCATTCACGCTGCACCGGGCTATAACGGGGCGAACCCCAATTCGACCAATTATTTAAGCACCTTGTCGCATGAATTGCAGCACATGATCAGCCACAATAATACCCACGCGCCTAGTTTGTGGCTTGAAGAAGGCGCTGCCCAGCTTTCTGAGCGAGTAAACGGTTTTGCAATTGATGCAATTTCAAGCGCCTATGCTTTTGCCAACAAGCCCGATACCCAACTTAACACATGGTCAGAGAGCAGCGCGGGTGAAAATAGCGCCCATTATGGCGCGGCCTATCTGTTTTGGGCTTATTTATATGATCGTTTTGGCCCAGAGGTGACTAAAAAAGCCGCAACGCACCCCGAGCGCAGTGTGCCCGGCATTATGAAGGCCTTGGCTGATGCCAAGGTAATCAACCCCGACACCGGAAAAGTCTTTACATTTGAAGATTTATTTGCCGATTATGTGGTTGCCAATGTGAACGGCAAAAGCAAAACGGGCACGACCGTGGGTAATCGCTATTTTTATAACGATACGCCAGTTCCGCCACTGTCACAACGTTCTGGGCCAATTGGTCTTGGCCCACCAAGCCTCGAAAAGAGTGAGCAAGTTAATCAGTTTGGTACCCACTATTACCCCATTCGTGGGGTCGATAAAGTGATGCAAGTTGAGTTTAATGGGTCAACCACCGTGCCATTATTGCCGATGACCGATAACGATGGCCCATTTTGGTGGTCACATCGTGCCGATGAGAGCAACCCACGCCTGACCCGCGAGTTTGACCTCAGCCGCGTCAGCGCAGCAACCTTAAAATTCCGCACATGGTTTCGCGCCGAAAAAGATTATGACTATGCCTATGTCAGCGCATCAGTTGATGGTGGGGCGACTTGGAAAACCGTGAAAACCACCCGTTGTGTCACCACCGACCCAAACCGCGCCAATTTGGGTTGTGGCTATACTGGGTCATCGGGCGGCGGCACCGACCCACGTTGGATTGATGAGACGGCAGATCTCAGCCCATTTGCTGGCAAAAAATTGCAACTGCGCTTCGAGCTAGTCACCGATGCCGGGGTCAATCGTGAGGGTTTGGCGATTGACAATATTGAAATTCCTGAAATTGGGTTTAATGATGATGTAAACAGCAATGCCGGTTGGAAAACCGAAGGTTTTGTGCGCACAGATAACCGATTGCCCCAAACATGGAAAGTGCAATTGATTATTGAAAATAACGACGGCACCCGTGAGGTAAAACGAATTGCTTTGAATGCGAGTATGAGTGGGGTGGCTGAACTTGATTTCGTAAAGAAGGTTAAAACCGTGACGTTAGCGATTTCGCCCACAACCTTAGTCACGACTGAGCCGTGCAGCTATGAGCTAAAAATAAAATAGATCTAAAAATGTGTTTTGCCATTTTCACGATTGTGGGCCAAGCATTGCTTGGCCCACAATCGTGAAAATGGCATTTTTGTTTTTAAGGTTTGGGGTTTGTTGAAAACAAGCCAGCCCGTAGCTCGGCAATACGGGTACGGTTAGCTATTTCGACTTGTTGACCATCGGCGGTAGTAATGGGTTCGGTGTAATTTTGGTCGATAACGGCAGATTTAATATTACTACGGTCAATGGTCATGGCTAACCGTCCAATTTGTTGCATCATTGGCAATGGCATGTCGGTTTTGACTGAGGCGCTGAGGTCAGCTAATACCTCTGGCCCTGAGGCAAATAATGACATTGCCACACGCAAATCTTTGGTTTTTTCTTGAATGGCAATAATCACTTGTTGTTGACGTTTTGCGCGGTCAAAATCACCAAATTTTGTATTGCGGGTGCGAGCATATTTTAAAGCTGTTGCCCCATCGAGCACTTGTTTGCCTTTTTTGATGCTAAAAACTTCAGTGCCGTAGTTGCTGGTTGGGTATTTTGGGTCGTAAATATCTTCAGGCACATCGATGGTGATACCACCGATGCGGTCGATGAGTGACTCGAAGGCGGTGAAATTGATCCGCACATAATGGTGAACCCTCACCCCAATCACTTGCTCTACCGTTTTTTTTGCGAGCGCTGGCCCGCCGCCCGGGTAGTCATCGGCATCACCATAATAATTGGCAAGATTGATGCGGTTATTGCCATAACCGGGAATAGGAACCCACAGGTCACGCGGAATTGACAACATGCCTGCTTGTAGCGTGACTGGGTCAACGGTGAGCAACATCATGGTATCGGTGCGATACCCCCATTCGATTTCGCCCTGTCGCTGGTCAATGCCCATTAATAAGACATTGATACGTTCTTTGCCATCCCATGCTTTGGGTAAATCAACCTCTGAAAGTGTTGAGGGGTCAGGCTGGGTAGTAATTGGTTTGCTAACAACAGGCACATTTGGCTCAAAAATTTCGATAATGGGAGGTAGATTGGCTAAACTGAGAATATAGCGATAGGTTGCGTTGTAAGTGTATAAGCTTAGCCCAACACTCACTAAAAATATTCCAACACACAACCAAAGTAGCTTGTTTTTGATCCAATTCACGCTAAACTCCATATTGGCAATGTTATATTTATACTAAGCGCGGTTTTACCAATGCAAACGGTATCTTCTCGATAAAACAAATTTTCTCAAAATCACTATATGGCTTTTGGTAGCAAGGGCAAAGCCCTGCTACCAAAAGCCATATAGTGATTTTGACATTACGCCCTTAGGGTTTACCTCGAATTATTAAGAAGATACTACAAACGATATACCCTTTTTAAATTGCCATTGTCAAGGTATAGAATACTAGCATAATACTGAATCACTGCAAAAAAATGTAATGATTGCGGGCTGAAAACATCTCAATAGGGGTATCATCATCTGCAATCATATTTCTGCCAAAATTACGATAACAACCTATTTGAGCTGGACAAAGACCAACCAAATAGGTTGTTATCATGATTTTGACATTACGTCTTTTGGTAAGGCAACCAATTATTGAGAAGATACAAATACAACATCGATAACCTACATACCTATGGATATCAATCAAATTTCCAAGCAATTTCAATACTATGACGAGGAACGTCGTAAAGATCGCGAAATGATTATGCAACTGCAAGGGCGGGTTGAGTCGTTAACCCGTGAGTTAGACGCACGTTCCCGTTATTCAGTTGGGGTCGAAGCGGCACTTTCAGAGTTACGCGGACAAATTTCGCGGGCAATGGGTTGGAATTCGGCAGTTGAACAATTGCGATCAGAATTTTTACTTGGCATTAACCGTGTAGATGAACTGAGAGTAAAGGCCGAACGCGACACCCAGCGAGTGAGACAGCTTGAGAGTGAATCTGTGATGCGGCTTATTAATGAAACCAAAAAAGAAATTAAGCCGTATGCTCGTTATAACGAAGAAATTGAGGCACGTAAACTTGAAGATGCGCGTTTGGCCGAATTAATTGGGCGGGTGCAGGTGCAAACGCTTGATATTGAACGGCGATTAGACCAACCTGCGGCTGCAATTGCCTATCTCGAAGAGCAACGTCGTCAAGACAATCGACGTATTTTGGCGGTTGAGCAAGAAATCCCAGATGTAAAACGGCGAATCGACTTGTTTCCGCCACAGTTATTGTTATTAGATGAAGCAGTGCGCCGTAAACAGACCGAAATTGAGGAGGCTGTAAAGGTATTAGAGGCACAAAGCCAATTGTTAGAAAATCAACGGGTCAGCGATATTCGCCGCGAACGCCAATTTGCCGAATATGTTGAAACCATTGAGCGTATTAAACAACGGGCTGAAGATATTGCGGCCCAAGCAACCGGGTTTGTGCAAATGCGTGAAGAAGTGCGTCGTTCTTTGATTGATATTCCTGAATTTCTTAACCGGATGGAAGTGCGGATTAATGAAGTATTTGAATTACAACGGGATTCTGAGGAACGTGCCAAACGAATTGCTGAAGCCTTTCGCGATAAGATCGAAAAATTGCAACAAGAATTTGCGGTGGCACAAGATGAAAAATGGCATCCGCGCGATAAACGGATTTCAGATCAAGACGAGCGTATTGATCTGATCGAAGAAGAATTAGGGAAAATACCCATCATTACCCCTATTTATGAAATTTTTGAAGTGTTTGCTCGGCATTATGCCGAAGCTGGGCGTGAATGGCTGGCGAAGTCTGGCCCATTATTAGATCGTGCAAAAGCAACGCTACCGGCTGACCCAATTGTGCTTTCACGACGACAAAAACGTAAGCAGCAAACCGATAAAGCCCGAGAAATTGCTCGCCCTGAAGATAGCGTGGCTGATCCAGATTTGCTCTCTTGATTGTGATAGGCCGCATCTGTTTTGAAACACATATTAAAAAAGACGTATGCCAATTTCACTATACCCACCTCTCCCGTAGGCAGAGGTGGGTATTGTGAAATCGGCGAAAACTTGTTTGCCTTTGCTAATGTGGCATTGTCAAGTTAAGGGAATTTGAAGATGTGTTATCGAACGTTTGCCAGTTGCCATGCAATTACCAATGCCACAATTGTTATGCCAGCAAACTCAATCAATACGGTGCGCGTAAGGCGGTCTTGAAAATGTTGTTGCGCAAGACCAACCAAGACATAAAACAAGGTCAATAATACAATTCCGGCTGACCAATTTGAAATATTCCAATAATTAAGCGCCCATGTGGCTTGACCAATCATTAGGCTAATAACAAATGCAAGGGTAATGGTGCTGCTTAGCCCAATAATATGTGGTGAAAGGAGGTCGAGCGCTAATCCAAACGCGACCAATAAGGTGAGGCTTGCCGTAATTAAACTGCGCTCATGCGAGGCATAAATAAGCGCAAAAAGGGTAAACGCAATGGCATAAACCCCAGCCGTTAGCCCCAAACGGGCAATAATATAGCCATTTGTATTGGGCGATAGGCTGACATATTCGGCCATAAGCAGCACGCCAATGGCAAGCACGCCAATGCCTAAGACTAATATCCACAATGACCACAATTCAATTCGCGATAACGCTGTGGCTAAAGCAAAAGCTGCAAAACCGGGTGCAATCCAAAATGGGAACAAAAAGGGAATCTCACCCATTTGAACATCTGGATGATCACGAATGACCCAGTCGGCCCCAGCGCAGGCCAAGGCTGGCAACAATACCAGCAACAAAAAATCGGTTGAGATGACAATCGAAAGCTCTGAACCGAAAATGTTAAAAGACGTACGACGCACTGGTAATTCAACTACTTCTAATACCACCGGTGCTAATGCCATCAGTGCCAGCATTACCAGCGCACGGTTGCGAGTGGAAAGCGAAAGTAGTTTTCCGATAGACATATACGTGTGTTGCGAATAACGTTAAGGCAATACTTTTGGTAAGACTAAATCGTTGATCATGCCAATTCGTAACGAGGCATTGGTTTCGTTTACCAACTGGCTATAGCCAAACAAAGGCACATTGATACGCACAGGGCCGTCACTGTTAACGCTGATACGGACATTGCCACTATCATCGGTTTCATTTTGTGCCAATGGTGCGCCTGTACGTTCGTCTACCACCCAAACCGAAATCCCACGTATTTGTTCACTTGCATCTGAAGTGCCATTACGATTTGCATCATTAAAAACAGCGATATCGATTGCGATAGTACGGGCGGGTGTGATCGGGCGTGGCGTTGCCACAGGTGCTTGGCGTTGCACTGGACGCACGGTCAATGGTTGAATCGGCTTGATTGGCTCATCGGTCGGTTGCGGGGTGCGTATGGGTGTAGGCGCGGGCGCGGGGGCTTCAGGTTTTTCTGGCCCCGATGTGGCGGGCTTAGGCGTTGCTTGTTGGCTGGGTGCGGCATCTGGGCCTGACGCGGCTGGTGGGGCAGCTGGGCCAACTTGGGTTGGGGGCGGGCCGATAGTGCATTTTAATGAATAAGTATGACTCGACACTTCATCGGCGCGGGGTGGTCGCAATTCGCTCACCATGACATAAACATAACCCTCATAATTCGCATACCAAGTGAATTTGCTGGCAAAGTTGCCTTTGTTACGTTCATCATTCGAAATATCGTCATTGGTGCCCAATGTGCCGCCGCGTTGATCATAAATAATTAAATTCGTATCAACCCCCGGTGCAAGCTCATAGGTTTCACAACTGTAATATAAGCCTGTTTTGACCGGCAATCGAAAATAATCGTAATCGGTCGTATTAATATTTGCCGGTTGATAAGGCACAAAGCTTAATCCTTTAATCTCTTGGCCGGGCGCAATTAATGAGGCTTTGGCAAAGTCGTTATTGGGTTCATATTTGTCTGGTTGACCCACGCCAACCAAAGTAGGCACTGGCGATGGCGTTAGGGTTGGGGTTGGGGTTAAGACCGGTGTAGCGGTCGCAGGCAATACCTCAATCAACGAAAGCTCATAGGTCATATTGGCCTGCGTTTTAGGTGAAGGATCGCGATTCCAAATTTTGACCCAAAACTTACCATCGCGTGAAGCGGTGAAAGTAAGCTGCGAACCACGATTGAGTGATTCATAATCATCATTTTCAGCAATCAGCCGATCAATCGTATAAGGTTCATTATTTAATGATGCCGGAATGTCATCGGCAAAATCAAACAACAAAATCTGGGTGTCGATGCCAGCGCTGACTTTGGTCGTGAACCGATAAATATGATTTGCTTTGGCATAAAAGAAAATCCAATCGACATCGCCATCCCCCAAAATTGCGGCAGTATTTTTGGGAGGGCGTGGGTAAAAATTGAGATTTTGGATGGTTTGCCCAACTGCGATATAGCTTTTGTTATTGGCTTCACTTGGGGTGTCATTACCCTCAAGCCCATCTGGTGCGCCGCCGGGTTGGCCAAGCACTGGAATTGGCGTGGCGGTTGGCCCCGTTTGGGCGGTTGACGAATTGCACAGATTTATTGAATAGTTTTTGTTTACAACATCATTGGCGTTGCTGGGGGCAATACGAATGTAATAAACGACATTATTGGCGCTTTGAAATTGAATTGATACATTTGATTGGTTGGCATTGTCACCCGCTTGAAAAGCGGTGCTCGCCGTGCCAGAGATCACTTGCACGTTAAATTTTAATTCGCCTGCGCCGGGGCTTTGTGGCGAAACTGAAATTTTATAAAATTGCCCATCACCTTGAAACTTGAAAAAATCAACATCGCCTCCCGATGCTTTAAACAAATCTAGCCCAGTAATGCTTGAGCCATTCACCGAACAATCGGCTGAGGTGATGCCAACAGCGGTCTCTTTGGTATCATTATTCTCAAAACTATCGGTCAAAATGGTCGATGCGTGAATATTTGGCCCTGTGTTCAGCGCTTTTGGGGGCAATTGCACCGCACTGACAGGTTGTTGGCTTTCAAATGTAAAAAAAGCCATTAGCGTAAAAGAGGCTAATGTAAATAAAGCAGTTAGGCGAATGAAACGGCGATGTAGAAATGACGGAGGCATGTTCACAATGAATTAATTCTACACTGAGGGTAAGCCTCCTTGTTTGATAAATCTCAGACGGTCAACGAGGTTACAAAGATTTCGGCCTAAGTTGAAATCCGGCGATAATGCACCTCGATTTAACGTGGACATAATTCTTATTTTTAAAGCAGCTCTGATGGGCATTGTTGAAGGGTTGACTGAGTTTTTGCCGGTATCATCTACTGGTCACCTCATTTTGGTTGGCGATGTATTGGGTTTTCCAGCGCGTATTGCCAGCACATTTGAAATTTTTATTCAGCTTGGGGCCATTTTTGCCGTTATTATTTATTTTGGGCGTGATTTACTCAGTTTGATACAACGTGCCATACGCCGTGAGCCGGCAGCACTGAGGTTGTTAATCAATTTGTTAATCGCATTTATTCCAGCGGCTATCATCGGGTTATTGTTTCGCAAACAAATTAAAGCGAATTTTTTTAGCCCATTTGTGGTTGGTGTTTCATTGGTGTTGGGTGGCGCGGCAATGTGGCTGGTTGAACTTTGGGCGGCGCGGCAAAATGTGTTTGTGAGTGCCTCGCGTAAAACCAAAGGCCCGGGTGAATATCGCGTTACCGTATTACAGTCAATCGGAATTGGGTTAGCCCAAATCGTATCGTTGGTGCCGGGCATGTCACGCGCCGCGTGGACAATTATCGGTGGCATGATGACGGGATTAGACCGCGTGACAGCAACGCGCTTTTCATTTTTATTGGCAATTCCCACGCTTGGGGCGGCTTCAATTTATGAATTGTTGAAGAGTTTAGGCGAGTTGCAAGGTAGCGATCTACCCATATTTGCCATTGGATTAGTCGTCTCCTTTATTGTGGCATTACTTGTCATTAAGTTTTTGCTCGGTTATGTTGCTCGCAATGATTTCAAACCGTTTGCATGGTATCGGATTATTGTGGGCGCAATCATGATTTTGATTTATGGTTAAATAAACCTATGACCAATCAACCAAAACGCGCCCTGATGTGCTGGGGCGGCTGGGGTGGGCACACCCCCCAACAAAGCACAGAGTTATTTGCCGGTCTGCTGCGTGATGCTGGCTATGAAGTTGAAATTTCGGACACACTTGACAGTTATTTAGATGTGGACAAATTGCGTGGGCTGAATTTGATTGTGCCAGCGTGGACGATGAGCAGTATTAGCAAAGCCCAAGAGGCGGGCTTGTTGGCTGCGGTAAAAAGTGGCGTGGGGCTGGCAGGCTGGCACGGCACAATGGGTGATTCATTCCGCAACAACGTCGATTATCAGTTTATGGTGGGGGGGCAATGGGTGGCCCACCCGGGCAATATTATTGACTATACCGTCAATATTACCGATCACGACGACCCAATTACGGCTGGGTTAAGTGATTTTCGGATGCACTCCGAACAATATTACATGCATTGTGACCCATCGAATGAGGTATTGGCAACGACGACCTTTGATGGCAGTATTAATGATTGGATTGCAGGCACTGTGATGCCAGTAGTATGGAAACGCCGCTGGGGCCAAGGTCGGGTGTTTTATTGTTCATTAGGGCATGTCGTTTCTGATTTTGATGTGCCTGAGGCCCGCGAAATTGTGCGGCGCGGCATGTTGTGGGCCAGCACCTGATTAGAAATTGAGAATTTAGAATTGAGAATTTAAAGTTGGGGATAGTCCAATTTTCAATTTTCAATTCTCAATTCTCAATTTTTAATTTTTAATTTTTAAAAGATTTCTTGCCCCATAGCCGAGCAGATAAGTTCGACCGCGATTTTGGCTGTATGGTTATTGGTGTCGAGAATGGGGTTGACCTCGACCAGATCAAGGCTAACCAAGCGCTCTGAGGCATGAATGAGTTCCATTGCCAGATGCGCCTCGCGATATGAAATGCCGCCGGGTACTGGTGTGCCGACCCCCGGCACTTCATTGGGGTCAAGCACATCCATGTCGAAGCTAACATGAATCCCATCGACATCTTGTCCGGCTAACATGATGGCATCCATCATCACATCGGCCATCCCGCGCCGGTCAATATCGTGCATCGTAAATACATGCACTCGCGCCTCGCGCAATAAACGCCGCTCTTGCATATCAAGGTCACGCACGCCGACTAACACCACATTGTCAGCATTAACCACAGGCGATTGACCCATAAGATGGGTGAGCGCTGTATGCCCACGCCCAGTTAAGGCCGCTAGCGGCATACCGTGAATATTACCTGATGGCGTGGTTTCGGCGGTGTTGAAATCGCCATGTGCGTCGATCCACAGCACGCCCAATTTGCGCGGGCTTGTGCTGTTCATCAGAGCGCTGCCATTAATTGAACCGAGTGCGATACTATGGTCGCCGCCCAACACAATTGGGAACGCACCTTCATTGACCACTGTTGCCACTTTTTGACCCAAAGCCATAAAAAACGCTGAGAGCGGCTTGAGATAGCGCAGTTTTTCGTTAGAGGCTGGGGCCTCAATTTGCTCGGCCAGCGGGGCTGGTACATTGCCTAAATCGTGTACCTGATAACCAAGGTTTTGTAGCCGCTCGCGCAGCCCCGCATAACGAATGGCGCTCGGCCCCATATCAACCCCACGCCGCCCTGCGCCCAAATCGACAGGCGCACCAATTAATGCAATGCTTTTCATAGATCAAATTATGACCTAAAATTGAATGATGGCTGGTAAATATTTTGAAGACCTTGAAGTTGGCATGACTTTTCGGCACAGTTTGGGACGCACCATTACCGAGATGGACAATGTGCTGTTTAGCGCGTTGACAATGAACACCCAACCGTTGCATATAGATGAGCATTTTGCCAGCAAAACCCAATTTGGGCAACGCATCGTGAATGGCATTTTTACGCTGGGTTTGGCAGTGGGTTTAACCGTGAATGAGTTGACCGAAGGCACGATTATTGCCAATTTGGGTTATAACAATGTCAAACATCCGCAACCGATGTTTCATGGTGATACCTTGTATATGGAAAGTGAAGTCACCCAAAAACGCGAGTCAAAATCGAACCCATCGGCAGGGCTAATCACCTTCCGACACATTGGTCGCAACCAACAAGGCATTATTGTGATTGAGTTTGAGCGCACAGCCTTGATGCGGAAGAAAGTGCTGAGTACTGAGGCCTGAGTGGAAGGTGAAAAGTAGAAAGTGCAAAGTGCTAAAACTCAGCACTTTGCACTTTCCACTTTATACTTTCCACTTTTCACTTAAAAATTATGCGTAAACGACGATCTCTTTTATTTGCGCCGGGTGATGACCTGCGCAAAATTAGCAAAGCCGCGCAATCGGCTGCCGACTGCGTTATTCTCGAGCTAGAAGATGGGGTAGCGCTGAATCGCAAAGCCGAAGCCCGCCAAGTGATTAACGAGGCACTGCATACCATTGATTTTGGCCCACGTGAAAAATTGGTGCGCTTAAACCCAATTGGCAGCGAATTTTTTGAAGATGATTTTCGCCAGACAATTGATGGACACCCCGATAGTTATGTCATCCCCAAGGCCGAATCGGCTTTTGATATTGCCGAATTTAGCGACCAACTGGCCCACGCCGAACGTGATCGTGGCTGGCAAGTGGGTGGCATTCGGCTCATTATTTTGATTGAAACCCCGAAAGGGGTGATGAATTTGCGCGAATTGGCGCAATCGACCTTGCGTTTAGAGGCGTTGATGTTTGGGGCCGAAGATTTGGCTGGCGCGGTGGGTGCGGTGCGTAGCAAAGCCGGTTGGGAGGTTTTTTATGCCCGTAGTGCCGTTGTAACCGCCGCCGCTGCTTATGATTTGCAAGCCATCGATCAAATTTACGCCGATTTTAACGATACGGCAGGGTTGGCTGAAGACTGTGCCTTTGCCCGCCAATTGGGTTATAGTGGCAAAATCGCCATTCACCCACGCCAAATTGAAACAATTAACACCGCTTTTTCGCCCAATGCCGCCGAAATTGAACGGGCTGAGCGGTTGATGAAGGCCTTTTCTGAACAGCAAGCATCTGGCAAAGGCGCTTTTGTATTTGAAGGCAAAATGGTTGATCAGCCCATGATTCGTCAAGCCCAGCGTATTTTGGGCTAAATGGTAGGGAAATATATCAGAATGCCGCAAAATAAGACAACAGAAAAAACTGCGCTATGATTTAGAGTATTGCACCGCTTAACGGTGACAACATTGCATTTCGTCGTTATTTCATCGAGGTACATATGGCTTTTCAATTTTTAGGGGGCGGATCGTCGCAACGCGCCAAATGGCTTGCGCTTATATCTGGCTGTGCGTTATTGGTGGCCTGCACCAATGCACCCGATGCGACACCCACACGGACCGCCCGAACACGGCCTACGCCCATAACGGGTCAAAGCGTTTTAGCCGACCGACAAGCTCGGGTTGGGGGCGAGGCAATTCCGGCCTTAGCAGCCCGCGAAGAGAATTTTAAAAAAGCGCTGGCGAGTCCATTGCCTGTATTGCCATTAGCAAATGTGAGTGATGTATTGGCAAAACAGGCGCAAGATCTGGCCTTGCAAAACCCACAATTTCTCAGCTATACCCGTCACCCACAAACAAAGCAACCTTTGCGCAGCGAAATATTTCAATCGCGGCCTGCTCGCCCCAGCGACCTTGGCCCAGCAGATGCGGTGGCGTGTCAAGATAAAAAATGTTACCGGGTTGAAATGTATAACTATAGCTACAACTTAGCCAGTTTTGCGGTGGTTAATGTGAATGACAAAAAAGTGGTCTCAGTCAACCATCACCCCGGTACGCAACCCGATATTCCGTTATATTTGACCAGTAGTTTAGTCTAAAAGTAGGGATGTTGTTCAAATCTGTAGTAAAACAGAGGGTATGAAAAAAAAAGAAGAACAACATCCCCCCGCAGTATACAAAACAGTCGAAGCAATCATAGCAACGCTAGCAAGCATCAACAAAGGAACAG
>CAMDWA010000093.1 GCA_945877855.1 Thermoflexus hugenholtzii JAD2
CTCATGGTGTTTGCGGCGCAAAAATTGCGCATGCACCCCAAACTCGCCAACCCCACCGTCATGATCGTGGTCGATCGGATTGACCTCGACACCCAAATCAGCGCCACCTTTAACGCCGCCGACGTGGCCAATATGGTGGGCGTAAGCGACCGCCGCGAATTGCAACGCTTGTTGGGGCAAGATGTGCGCAAGGTGCTCATCACCACCATCCACAAATTTGGCGAGGCGGGCGGGGTGCTAAACGAACGCAAAAATATCATCGTGATGGTAGACGAGGCGCATCGCACCCAAGAGGGCGATTTGGGGCGCAAAATGCGCGAGGCGCTGCCCAATGCCTTTTTGTTTGGGCTGACCGGCACACCCATCAACCGCGCCGACCGCAACACCTTTTGGGCATTTGGGGCCGATGAAGATCATGGCGGGTATCTCAGCCGCTATTCCTTTCAAGACAGCATCCGCGACAAAGCCACCTTGCCGCTGCATTTTGAAGCGCCAACGGTCAAGCTCAAGCTTGACCGCGCCGCAATTGACGAGGCCTTTAAACAGATCACCGACGATATGAGCGAGCAAGACCGCGATGATTTGGCAAAACGCGCCGCCACAATGGCGGTATTGGTCAAAAATCCGGCGCGAGTGCGGGCGGTGGTGACGCATATCGTGCAACATTACCAAAGCAAAATCGAGCCAAACGGCTTTAAAGCCCAAGTGGTGTGCTTTGACCGTGAATGTTGTGTGCTGTATAAGGCCGTGATGGATGAGCTGATTGGCCCCGAGGCCAGCGCCATTGTCATGAGCAGTGGTCAAAAAGACCCACCCGAATGGCGCACCCATCTGCGCGACAAAGACGCCGAAGAGAAACTACTCGACCGTTTCCGTGCGCCAAACGACCCGCTCAAATTCGTCATCGTCACCAGCAAATTGCTGACCGGCTTCGACGCACCGATTTTGCAGGCCATGTATCTCGATAAGCCGATGAAGGATCACAACCTGCTGCAAGCCATTTGCCGGGTTAATCGCACCTATGGCCAAAGCAAAACGCATGGGCTGATCGTGGACTATATCGGCATTTTCGACGATGTGGCGGCGGCGTTCGATTTTGACGAGAAGGTCATGCAACAAGTGGTGAGCAATATTGAAGGGTTACGCCAAAAATTGCCCACCCAAGTGCAAGCATGTTTGGCGTTTTTCCCGCAGGTAGATCGCGGTGTCGGCGGCTACGAGGGGTTGATGGCGGCGCAACAATGCCTGCCCGACAACGCCACCCGCGACAAATTTGCGGCTGAATATTCACTGCTCGGCACGATTTGGGAGGCGTTATCACCCGACCCGTGCCTCAGCCCCTATGAAAATGAATACCGCTGGCTGACGCAGGTGTATGAATCGGTGAAGCCAGTGAGCGGGAATGGCAAACTATTGTGGCATCGGCTGGGGGCCAAGACGGTCGAGTTGATCAATCAGAATGTGCATGTCGAAACCGTGCGCGACGATATCGAGACACTGGTGCTGGATGCCGACGTGCTCGACAACATTCTCAAGGATGCCAACCCGGGCAAAAAAGCGCGTGAGGTCGAAATTAAGCTTATCGCCCGCTTACGCAAACATGCCGGCAATCCGGTCTTCACCGAACTCGGTGAACGGCTCGAAAAACTACGCGAACGCCACGAACAAGGCTTGATCAACAGCTTGGGGTTCCTCAAGGCCATGCTCGAAATCGCCAGAGAAACGGTGGCGGCTGAGCAACAAGCCACGCCTGCCGAAGCGCAAAACAAAGCCTTGGCCGCCCTGACCGAGTTATTCAACGAGATAAAGGGCAAGCACACCCACGTCATCGTCGAGCGCATCGTGACCGATATTGATGCCATCGTGAAGCAAGTGCGCTTCCCCGATTGGCAAAATACCACTCAAGGCGAGCGGCTGGTGCAACAGTCGTTGCGGCGGGCCTTGCTCAAATACAAATTGCATACCGACCAAGAGCTATTCGACAAAGCCTACGGCTACATCCGGCAATATTATTAGCCCCATTCATGGGGCGTTGTGACGTAGCGCGATCCTGAGCCTGCCGAAGGATGATCCCCGCGCGAACCCAATCCGCCGCGCCATAAACATCATAGCGAATGATGATATGCGGGGTTGGTCGGGCGTGCCTGCTACGTCACAACACCCGCTAAGGCTGTCCAAAAGCCAGCCATGCGCTTAACCCGTCATCTCCGCGAACGCGGAGATCCATAACGATGCAGGTGAAAAATGCGGCAAACCAGTCAAATTACGCCTGTCTGGTTATAGATTCCCGCTTTCGCGGGAATGACGGGTTAAGCTGAGGCCTCAGTAAGCTGAGGCTTTAATTTAAGACAATTGTGCTTTTTCGGGAACAAGAAGTCGACTTTTGAACAGCCTTAACACCCGCGGCGCGATTTAGACGACGATGATAAAATCTTCAGCCATACCCATGCCAACCCTCGCCTTCACCACCCTCACCGACCTGGCAGCGCAAATCCGCAGCCGCCAAATCTCGCCAGTGGCGGTCACGCGGCATATGCTCGACCGCATTGCGCAGCACGACCCGACCCTGCACGCCTATGTCACGGTGATGCGCGAGCAAGCCTTGGCGCAAGCCGCCCAAGCCGAGGCCGAAATTGCGCGTGGGCAATATCGTGGGCCACTGCATGGCGTGCCGCTGGCGCTCAAAGATTTGTGTTTCACCCACGATGCCGTCACCACCTGCGGCTCACACATGCTGGCCAATTGGCAACCCGATCACGATGGCACCGTGGTGCGCAAACTCAAACAGGCCGGGGCCATCATCATCGGCAAAACCCACCTGACCGAGTTTGCCCTGCGTTGGCATCACCCCTACCGCCCGGCCCCGTGCAATGTATGGGATGCTGCCCGCTGGCCGGGGGTATCGTCGAGCGGGTCGGGGGTGGCCGCCGCCGCCGGGCTGTGTTATGGCGCGATTGGCACGGATACCGGCGGCTCGATTCGCTTCCCCGCCGCCGCCAATGGCATCGTTGGGCTAAAACCAACCTATGGGCGCGTCAGTCGGGCCGGGGTCTTTCCGTTGGCGGCTTCGCTCGACCATATTGGCCCGCTCACCCGCAGTGTGGCCGACGCAGCAGCCATCTTGCAGGCCATCGCTGGGGCCGATGCCCTTGACCCCAGCGCCAGCCATTTGCCGATAGACGATTATGTGGCGGCGTGTGGGCGGCCCATTGCCGGGCTGCGGATTGGCATCGATCAATCATTTGCGGGGGATGATGCCGAGGTGGCGCATGGTGTGCAGCCCCGCATCAGCGCCGCCATTAAGGCAGCAGTGCGGGTGTTGGCGCAACAAGGCGCGCACATCGTCATGGTGAATGTGCCAGAGCCAGACCCCATTGCCACCCAAAAGGCATGGATGACGTTGACGGGCGCAGATGCGCTGGTGGCCCATGCCGATTTTTACCCAGCGCGGGCCAATGAGTATGGCCCATTTCGTGAATTGTTAGACGGCGCGGCCCGCCAAAGCGCCGCCGATTATGCCCACGCCCACGCCCTGCGCGAAGATTTCACCTGCCGATTTAACCATTTGTTTGAGCAAATAGACGTGTTGTTGTGCCCAACCATGCCAACCACCGCCCCATTGATGGATGCCAATGGCTTGGCACTGATGCAAACGGGCTATGTGCGCACGCGCTACACCTACCCCATCAATTTCAGCCGCAACCCCACCCTCTCACAGCCATGCGGCTTTGATGACGAGGGCCTGCCGATCAGTTTGCAATGGGTTGGGCGGCATTTTGACGAGGCGACGCTGTGCCAAGTGGGTCATGCCTACGAGCAAGCCACCGCTTGGCATAGCCAAGTAGCGGCGGCCATGACAGCGCGTTATGCCTGAAATTGCGGCAACCATTGCGCTTGCGCCGTCAACATTTCATTCACCATCGCCCGAATTTGGTCGAGTGTGCACACGGCAGACGCGAGCGGATCGAGCATAACGGCATGAATGAGCGCCTCACGGTCGCCATACAAGGCCGCTTGGGTGAGCAACTCTTGAAAATTGATATTGGTGCGGTTCAACGCCGCCAATTGCGACGGCAACGCCCCCACCGCCGTCGGCTGCACCCCACGCGCATCAACCAAACAGGCCACCTCGACACAACAACCCTCTGGCAAATTTGAAATTAACCCGCGATTTGGCACATTGCCATGAATACGCGTCGGGTGATTCGTGACCATCGCTTCGATGATGTGCGAGCCATATTCGTGTGACCGCACCCCTGCAAGCACGGGGCTGTCGGTCGGGTTCGATACCTCCGATTTTTCGAGCCGTTGCTGACAATGCCGCAAATAGCCGCCGGTGCGGGCAAAATCATACCAATCATTCTTGGCATGGGTAAAACGCGGAACCAGTTGGGTGTTTATCATGGCTGCCGATTTGCGAAAATAAGGCATATATTCGCTGGCGTGGCCCGACGATTCAGTGACAAAATAGCCAAAATGCTTCATAATGTCGGTGCGCACCGGTTCTTGGGCGATGATATCGTCGTGTTGAATGACTTCGTGCAGCCGCGCATATAAATCCTCATGGCTGGGCCTATGCTGCAATTCTAAAAACCAAGCCTGATGATTGATGCCAGCACAGTGATAGACCAAGGCTTCATAGGGCAGCCCCAGCCACCGCGCCAGCATCTCGCTGGTGTCTTGCACGCTGTGGCACAAGCCAACAAAGGGCAAATCGCCTTGGGTATACAGATCAAGCGCCCAACAATTGGCGGCCATCGGGTTGACATAATTTAGCAACACCACATTGGGTGCAAGCTCGGCCAAATCGTCGCATAACTCGGTCAGCACGGGGATGGTGCGGGCGGCGCGAAAAGCACCACCCGGGCCAAGGGTATCACCCACGCATTGTTCTATGCCATATTTTTGCGGAATGTCGATATCGAGCTGATAGGCCGCTAACCCACCCTGCTGAAAAGTGGTGATGACAAAATCGGCATCGGTCACCGCCACACGCCGGTCGAGGCTGGCTTTTACCCGCGCCCGCACACCGCTTTGGGCGATCATGGCATTCAGCATTTGCTCGGCATGGGCCAGCCGCGCCGCGTCGATATCCATCAAACTGATGACACTGTCTTGCAAAGCCGGTGTCAGCAAAATATCGCTGCACAATTTTTGGGTAAACACGAGGCTGCCCGCCCCGATAAAAGTAATATTTGGCATAGGGTATAGACGTGATGATAGCATAATCGGCTAAAATAAGCCCATCGTGGCAAGAAGTTTGGTATCTTTTCAATAAAGCGAGGTAAGTAAAATAAATTTTCGTCGCAACCACTATATGACCTTTAGAGGTATGGGCTTTGCCCATACCTCTAAAGGTCATATAGTGGTTGCGACATTACGTCTTTGGGGTTTACCCCTAATTATTGAGAGGATACCAGTTTGCTATAAAAGGAATTTATGTCAGAAAAAATTGGGTTTATTGGATTAGGCATTATGGGTCGCGGCATGACCCATAATTTGATTAAGGCCGGGTTTGATGTGACCGTTTGGAACCGCACCCTGAGCCGCGCCGTCGAATTTGCCGAGGCAGGCGCTCACGTGGCCGCCACCCCCGCCGAGTTGGCGACACGCTGCGACATTATTTTTATTTGCGTCAGCGACACGCCCGATGTTGAGGCGGTCATCTATGGCGACAATGGCGTATTGGCTGGCATCAGCGCGGGTAAATTGGTGGTAGACCACAGCACCATCAGCCCCAAAGGCACCCGCGAAATGGCCGCCAAGGTCAATGGGCATGGCGCGGCGTGGCTCGATGCACCAGTCAGCGGCGGCAGCGAAGGCGCAGCCAAAGGCACACTCAGCATCATGATCGGCGGTGAGGCCGCCGACATCGAACGCGCTCGCCCTTATTTAGAGGCGATGGGCAAAAATATCGTGCATGTTGGGGCGCAAGGCGCTGGGCAAATGGTCAAGCTGGTCAACCAAATTTTGGTGGTAGTCAATATGTTGGCCGTCAGCGAGGCCATGCTGTTTGCCGAGGCCGGTGGGCTAGATTTATCATCGACCATCAAGGCGGTCGAAAAGGGCGCAGCCGGTAGTTGGATGTTGTCGATGCGTGGCCCGCAAGTGATGGTGCGCGATTGGCGACCGGGCTTTATGATCGATTTACAGCAAAAAGACCTACGTTTGGCGCTCGAAGCCGCCGAAGAAATGGGCATTCCGCTCATCGCCACCAGCATGATCTCGCATTTGTATCGCACCCTGCAAAAGCAAGGGCTGGGCAGCGAAGGCAATCATGCGCTGATTAAATCGCTAGAGCACTTGGCCGGCATGGAAGTTGGCAAGCAGCCATAGCGTCTAATCCCCCCTCCCAACCTCCCCCGCAAGCTGGGAAGGGGCAACGCCTCTCTCCCGAATACAGGGGGGATGGGAGAGGGGCGATTAAGTGGGGCTGGGTCTTAGAAAGCCCTTCAATTGCCGCCTATTTATATTAACCCGGCGCTTAAGGCGCAGGCCCGTTACCAACATGATGGAGCACTTGGTCATGCGTTAAATGTTATGGGGGTATGATTGGGGTTGCACTTCCCCCACATGCTTATTCCTCAATCTACCCCCGCCAAAAACTCGTTTGTGCCCATGCTTGTGCTTGGGCTGTTGTTACTCGATGGCCTACATTTTGTGTGGGCACGTATTTTGCATGAATATTTGCCGCCAATGGCCTCGGTGTCGTGGTATTTCATCATCGCCACCCTTGAAATTGGCGGCTTTGCCTGGTGGCAAGGCAAACTGCGCTGGCAAACCTTTCGGCGCTTATGGTGGTTCTTCTTAACCATCGGGGTGTGCATTGCAATCAGCACCACCACCAACTATATCGCTGTTGGCTATATCGACCCCGGCATCGGCACCTTGCTCACCCAAAGCATCATCGTCTATAACCTCGCCTTTGGGGTAATTTGGTTTAAAGACCGCCTAACGCGCCCTCAAATTATTGGGGCGGTGTTGTGCATCATTGGCATCCTCATCATTTCATTTCAACCCGGCGATTATTTGCGGGTGGGCACGCTGATGGTGCTCAGTTCGACCTTGCTCTATTCGTTACATGCCGCCTTAGTCAAACGCTTTGGCAACGATATGGAATTTATCGACTTTTTCACATGGCGCATTGCCAGCACCACCCTTTGGGCCATGTTGGCAACCACCGCCTTGGGGCAATGGCAGTGGCCGAGTGGTGAGGCATGGTTGTGGTTGCTGGCCGCCGCCACGTTTGATATTGCCATTAGCCGCGCCCTGTATTATTTGGCACTGCGGCGTTTAAGCATTTCATTACACACCCTCACCCTCACGCTTAGCCCAGTGATGGCCGCCTTGTGGTCGTTTTTGCTGTTTAGCATTTATCCCTCGCCCCGCCAAATGATTGGCGGGCTGGCTATTTTGGCAGGTATTGCGGTGGTATCATTGGCGCGTAGAGCACACTCCACCTAAAGCAGCCCTTAGAACGCCCGTTCTAATTTTAAGCCTCGTGTTCGCCCTATCGCCGTATAATTTTGCCAACTCCAAAATTAGGCGTTAGGTTAGGCATGTTGAGCAGCGGTTTTACTCAGCATATCTCACCTAGCACCTACTCTTTTCAGCTATGGCTTTCGTTCATTTACACGTCCATTCCGAATACTCAATGCTCGACGGTCTCGGCCCGGTAAAGCAGATTGCAAAACGCGCCAAAGACCTTGGGCACGGCGCCGTGGCACTTACTGATCATGGCGTAATGTATGGTGCAATCGAGTTTTTTGACGCTTGTAATGACAACGGCGTCAAGCCCATTATTGGCATGGAAGGTTACATGACCAAGCGTGGGCGGCGCATGAAAGACCGCGATATTCAATTCGATAAATCGCCATATCACATGCTGATGTTGGCGATGAATAACACCGGTTATAAAAATTTAATGCGCATGTCGAGCTTGGCGCAGCTTGAGGGCTTTTATTTTAAGCCGCGTATCGATCATGATTTGCTCAAGGAGTGCAACGAAGGCATCATCTGCACCTCGGGTTGTCTCGGCTCTGAGATCCCAAGATTGATTGTGGCCGGGCAGATGGACGAGGCCCGTGCCGCCGCAAAATGGTTCCGCGATATTTTTGACGATCGTTTTTATTTCGAACTGCAAGAGCACGATCTCGAAGAATGTCGTATCGTCAACCCCATTTTGGTTGATTGGGCAAAGGAGATGAGCATCCCGCTCATCGTCACCAGCGACGCGCATTATGTCAAGCGCGAAGATGCTATCCCCCACGACCTGATGCTGTGCATTCAAACCGCCTCGTTGGTCAGCCAAAAAGACCGCATGCGTTTTAACAATGACTCGTATTACATGCACACCGAAGCAGAGATGCGGGCCATTTTTGACGCAATGGCCCCTGAAGCGGTGAGCACAACGGCAGTCATTGCCGAGCGATGCAGTGTTAGCCTAAAAACCAAAAATTTTTATCTGCCCAATTTCCGCAGCCCGCAAATGTTTGCCAACGATGATGCCTATTTGCGCTATTTGTGCGAAATTGGTTTTGAGGTGCGTTATGGCATTCCGGCGCGGGCCGATGGCACCTGGGTAAGCGATGACCGCTCGCTGGCGATGACGGCGGGCGGCATGCCCGAAGCCCTGATGGCAATGGCCCGCAAATTGCATGGGGTGATGTTTACGGATGAAGAAACCCCCATCAAACTGGCAAAACTCAGCCCGTTGGCGCTTTCATCTGCCGAGAGCAACCCCAATATGTCGCCGCGTCGACTGCGCGAGCGGCTCGATTTTGAGTTAAACACGATCACGACCATGGGCTTTAGCAAATACATGCTCATCGTGTGGGATCTTATTCGTTTTTGCCGCGAGAGTGATATTTGGTGGGACGTGCGTGGCAGCGCGGCAGGCAGTATGGTCAGCCATGTATTGATGTTGACCAACATCGAGCCTGTCAGCAATGACTTGTTTTTTGAGCGCTTTTTAAACCCAGAGCGCGTCACCATGCCCGATATCGACATGGATTTTCCTGACGATCAACGCCATTTGTTGGTCGATTACACCATTGATAAATATGGCAAGGAAAATGTGGCGCAAATTATTACCTTTGGCACAATGGCGGCACGTGGTGCGTTAAAAGACGTGGGGCGGGTGATGGATGTGCCGCTGAGCGATGTCAACCGCGTCACTTCGTTAGTGCCAGCGGTGCCGGGCAAGCCAGTCAATTTACGCCAAGCTCGCGAAGAAGTGCAGGCGCTCAAAGAATTGCTTTCGGCGGAGCCACGCCTGAATGAGATGTATGAGAAGGCCATCACCATCGAAGGGCGGGTGCGCAACGCCGGCACGCATGCGGCTGGGGTGGTGATTGCTGATCGGCCTTTGATCGAATATGTGCCGCTCAACCGCTTGACCGGCACCCCTTTAACCTCACAATTAAATGCGGTCACGCAGTTTGAGATGGGGCATCTTGAAGCCATTGGCTTGCTCAAGATGGATTATCTCGGCTTGTCGATGTTGACGATTATTCGGCGGGCCGCCAATATGATCGCGCAACGGCATGGGATCAAGTTTGATATGAATACCATCCCCATTCACGACAAGGCCATTTATGAGTTGCTCAGCCGAGGTGATGTATTAGGAGTGTTCCAAGTGGAAGGGTGCTTGAGCGGCGATACGCTCATTGGGCATAGCACGATTAAGCAACTCTATGAAAAATTTAGCACTTGGCCTACTGATGCCAAATTTTCATGGTCGGATCGACACTGGACAACGTCATGTTATATGGACGCTGGTGTTTTTCAACGCAATAAAATTCTTAATGTCGTTTACAGCGGGGTAAAACCAGTTTATCGGCTTACAGATTGTCAGGGAAGGTGGATTAAAGCAACGGCTGATCATAAATTTTTAACCGAACGGGGCTGGGTTCGGTTAGGTGACCTAAGCATCGAAACAGATAAGATTTTATTTAAAACGGACGTTAGCCGCACCCGCCGGTCCTGTGTTATTTGCCAACAACCAATGAAAGGAGAAGGTCGGAACTCGCGTTGGTGCAAAACCTGTTCAGCCAAGATAACGGCTAATCCCAGTCGGCCAGAAGTGCAGGCAAATATTTCCAAGAGTAAAATCGGTCAACTAGCTTGGAATAAAGGGTTGACGGCTGAAACAGCCGCCCATACAACTTGGATTCAAAATTTAAAAAAGCACAATGAATCTCAAATCGGAGTTTCATATGAGCAGAAATATGGCCCAGAAAAAGCGGCTCAAATAAAGGCAAAATTATCAGCATTAAATACAGGCAAGAATAACGCAATGTATGGTCGCCCGCCGACAGCAACTAAAACCTATACAAAAGCTGGGGTAAGAGAAGATTTAGGCCACTACGTACGTTCATCATGGGAAGCAGATTTAGCCCGTGTATTTAAATATTTGGAGCTAAATTATCAATATGAGCCACACACGTTTGAATTAACTGCGCCAGACGGACATACACTAACTTACACTCCTGACTTTTATGTGCCTTCCGAGGATAAATATTATGAAGTGAAAGGCTGGATGGACGCAGTAAGCGCTCAAAAAATCCAACTATTTAATGAGCAATATCCCAATTGTGAACTGATTGTCATTGATAAAACTCGTTTTGCTGAGTTTCAGATGCAATATAGCCAATTGGTGAAATGGGAATGCCCCGAAAAACCCAAAAATGCGGCTTGGGCAGAGATTGCTAGCATTGAGTATGTCGGTGAAGAAGATACATATGACATTGAAATGCAAGCACCGGGCAATAATTTTGTTGCCAATGGTTTTGTGGTGCATAACAGTGGCATGAAAAAACTCATGACCGAGATGCGTCCGGTGCGCTATGAGAATATCGTGGCGGCAGTGTCGTTGTTCCGACCCGGCCCAATGGAATACATCCCGGCCTATAACCGCCGTTTGCATGGCGAGGAGCCGGTAACATATCATCATCCTGATCTGGCACGAGTTTTTGGCGAAACGTATGGTATTTGTGTCAGTGGTGACGCAATTGTGTTTGACCCAATGACCGGGATGCGCTGTCGCTTGGATGAGGTTCAACATTTTAACGAATTTCATATTCAAGGGGTTGACCAAGATTTATCGCCCAAAGTTGCGCGAGTAACGCATTGGATATCGAAGGGGTGCAAACCAGTTTATAAAGTTAGGCTGCGAAATGGCGCAAATATCAAAATAACCCACGATCATCGTGTATTAACTGAGATGGGTTGGCAACCCCTTAGCGATTTGTCGGCTGGGGAGTATATTGCCACTCCCAAACAATTAATTGGCCCACAAAAACAATTCTCACTTAAAAAATTGCGTGTATTGGCCTATTTACTTTCAGATGGTGATATTGGAAACCTTGCTGCAGTTAATTTTGTTTCCAAAGACCCAGCGCTACTTGACGAATATAAACGTTGTTTAAGTGTTTTTCCTAATATTCGGGCGACGACAACCTCTCAGATACGAGAGGTGCAACGAATTAGTGTAGCCAAAGAAGATGCAACAGATTATCACGCTCCAAATACGTTATTAACATGGCTACGTGACCTAAAACTAAAAAATCCGGCCGGAACAGACATTGGTGGATGTCGAAGTCATGAAAAATTTGTTCCAGCATTTATATTTGAATTAAGAGAAACAGATATTGCGTTTTTTGTTGCTTCGTTATGGGATTGTGATGGCTATTTCGGAACAAAATTATGCCATTACAAAACAATTTCTGAGAAACTAGCCGATGATGTACGCACCTTATTGTTAAGATTAGGAATTCGTTCTGTCACTTACAGCAATGAATACGAATCAATAGACCGAACAACTGGCGCTAAGATAGTACGAACAGCTTATCAGATAACGGTTTACGATACACAACGATTAACAGCATTGCTTAAGCCCCATCTTATTAGCCAAAAACGATTTATCGTCTGTACTGGTAGGGATGAATCTGCAACACTTAACCGCGCTCACTTTGTGGCAGAAGTAAGGCGAAACACCCAAATGTCGCATCGCCAGCTCATGGCACAGTATGGTATAGATCGGCAACACTTTTTACCTAAGCAAGCTGCTCGTCCAAGAATTGGTGCGTGTGTCGTTACAAATATAGCAAAAGCGTTGGCATTGCCTGAGACACAACAACAATTAAATGTAACGTGGGAAGAAATTATATCGATTGAGCCATGTGGCGAAGAGAATGTATATGATTTAACCGTTGAAGGTATTCATAATTTTGTTGCCGATAACATTATCGTGCATAACTGTGTTTATCAAGAGCAAATTATGAGCGTGGCCCGCGACTTTGCAGGCTATAGCATGGGTGAGGCCGACACCATCCGCAAAGCGGTGTCGAAGAAAAACGCCGAACAACTAGCAAAACACAAAAGCAAATTTCGCGCTGGGGCCGAGAAAAAGGGCTACCCGGGCGAGGTGGCAGATGCCATTTGGGCCGACATTGAGTTTTTCGCCCGCTATGGGTTTAATAAATCGCACGCTGCCATTTATGCTTCGATCACCTGTCAAACCGCTTATCTCAAGGCCAAATTCCCGACTGAATATCTGACCTCGTTGATGACGGCTGAAGCCGGTGCATCTGAAAAAATGGCGGCCTTGATTGCCGATGCCAAATCACACGGCATTGATGTGCTGCCGCCAAGCGTCAACTTTAGCGTGGCCGATTTTGGCATTCAAGACTTTAAAGAGGAGTCAAAAGCCAAGAGCCAAGAATCAAGAGAAAAAAAGGAAGGCAAACGTAAATCAGCCATTCGGTTCGGGTTAACCGCCATTAAAAATGTGGGCACCGGGCCAATTGAGGCCATTTTGAAGGCGCGTGGGATGCTAGATGACAATGGCAAACCCAAAATCCAAAATCCAAAATCCAAAATCGAAGACAAGCCGTTTAAATCGCTCGATGATTTTTGCCGCCGCGTAGACATGACGCAATTTAACAAGCGGGCGCTTGAATGTTTGATCAAAGCCGGTGCGTTAGACGAGTTTGGCCCACGCCCACAATTGTTGGCGGTCATGGATCAGATGATCGGCATGGCCAGCGTCGAGCGTAAGGCTGCCGAGCAAGGCCAAAATATGTTGTTTGGCATGTTGGGCGGCGGCGATGAAGCCGAAGATGACAGCACGATGATTGTTTTTCCCAAAAATGTCAAAGATATCCCCAAGCGTGAGATGTTGACATGGGAAAAAGAGTTGATCGGTACTTATGTCAGCGATCACCCACTGACCGCAGTCATGGCCAGCTTGCAATCGGTGGTCAGTCATAACGCCATTCAGCTAGACGAAAGCGCCAACCAACAATCGGTATGTGTGGCCGGTGTCATTCAATCGATTCGCCCACACACCAGCAAATCGGGCAAACAAATGGCCTTTGGCATGCTTGAAGATGTGACCGGCACGGTCGAATTAACCGTGTTCCCCAAAGCCTATGAGCAATATCAGGCCCTGTTGCAACCCGATAAAGTAGTGGTGGTATATGGCAAATGCGAATTTCGTGAAGGGCGCGGTGCGCAAATTTTGGTTGATAAAGTCACCGATTCGGTCGATGTCGCCAAGGCGACAGATGTGCATGAGTTTCAAGCAACAGGCTATTACGTCGATATACCCGAAATGCCTGAAGTGTCGAATGTCACGCTACCGACCTCAACATCAAAAGCGTCATCAATACCATCCACTAACGATGTGCCTCCCCCGCCCCGCATTGCATCCAATGATGATGATGACTTAGTTGAGCCAGATGGTTTTTGGGAACCGCAAGCCATGGAAGGCAGCATATTGGCACCGCGCCCATCTGCCCCCATTCCCCCCCCTCAAGCCACCACCGCCTCGGTTACAGTCGAGGAATACGCTGGCGATGGACATTGGTCAACCCACCCACCCACCTCACCCTCAGCAAATCATAGCGCCCAGCCAAACGCCACCAATGGGAAGCCTGCCAACGACATCGGCGATCCCAATGGTATCGCCAAAGAGGCAACAAGCAATAAAAATGCCAACCCCAAAATACAACCCAATTATTTAAGCCCCAAACCATCGCCGACAAACATGTTAAAAGAAACACCATCGGCTTATGATGTTGATCAAATTGAACCTGAGCCAAGCATTGCAAATGGCGAAGTGAGCGCACAAAGCACAGTGCTGCTGGCAGTGCCACCAAGCAAAACCATAACACCCAAGCCCAAGCTGCCCACTGGCCCGCTCATGGTCAATATCACCCGCACCGGCAGCACTAAAATGGATATTGAACGCTTGCAAGCCGTGCATAGCACCTTGCTTGACTTTCAAGGCACCCAACAATTTAGCATTCGGTTGCGCTCTGATGCCGCCGTGACCGGCCTAAGTGGCAGTGGCATGAAAGATATGGTGATTGATTTCCCCAACGATGGCACGCGTGTCTGTGATGAATTACATGACGCATTACGGGCAATTGGGGCAGAATGTGTGATATAACCCTCTCATATTGATATGAAAGGCAGCACTATAAAGACCCTCGCAGCATTTTTGTTGGCGCTATTGGTTGTGATAGGGCTTGGGGCTTTTTTCTGGCCCACCACCTCACAACAAATTCCCACATTTAGGCTAACCCCTACCCGTGTCTCGCAAACAACAAACACCGCGATTCCCCCCAGCCCAACAGGCGTTAGTAATCAGGGCAGCACCCCAATTCCAAGTGCTACCCTAATGGCAATCGCCCCCAAGGTTGAAACTGTTATGGCTACAATCGTCATAACAGCAACGCCAAATGAGCCAAAAGCCAGCGAAACGCCAACCCCGCAGCCCAATAATGGCCCTGTCGTTCACACCGTAAAGGCTGGCGATAACATGTTTCGGCTTTCGGTTAATTATGGGGTGAGCTTGTCGGCCTTGGCAGCCGTCAACCGCCTACGCACCGACGCAGTGTTAAAAGTCGGGCAAACATTGGTCATACCCAGCACAACCAATGCAACCCCTGCCAAACCCGCCACAACACCAGGCGTTCCGCCCAATGCCACAGCAACCAAAAGCGCCGATATCACCACTACCTTAGCCACCCCTGTCAGCCAAGTCAATGGATTGCCCATCGCTAGTTTTGTGGTGTTACCCGCCGCCGCCAAAAACAACATTCGCCAAATTTATGCCAAAGGCCAAGCTTTGGGCAACAATGCAAATGTGTTTGTCAAAGTCGGCGATAGCACCATCGAACCTCCTCATTTTTTAGACCGTTTTGACAGTGGCCCTTATGTGCTTGGCCCATACGCCTACTTGCAGCCGGTCATTGGTTATTATGCTGGTTCATTTGCACGGCCTAGTTTGGCAGTGAAACGTGGGTTAAGTGGCTGGGGTTTGTTTGATGCATTATGGGCCGACCGCGAAAAATGTCTTTCGGATGAAGTCCCCTTGGCCTGTGAATTGCGCTTAAACAAGCCCAGTGTTGCATTTATTCGCATCGGCTCAAATGATGGCAGCGACCCCGCCACTTTTGACAAAATGATGCGCAAAGCAGTCGAATACTGTATCGAGCAGGGCGTGATCCCACTTATTGGAACCAAAGCCGACCGATTTCAAGACCTAGATGGCGGGCGAAATCGCGTATTGCGCCAACTTACCGCTGAATATAACTTACCCTTGTGGGATTTCGATTTGGTCGCCCAAACCATTCCGGGGCGTGGATTAGAAAACGACAACGTGCACCTCACAACCTATTGGCTGCACGATTATTCGTTGTCCGGCGCGTTATATCGTGGGCACGGCGCTCATTCCATCACCGCCCTCATTGCCCTCGACCAAGTATGGAAAGCGCTGAATGAGAGGTAGGGAGTGGAAAGTGCAAAGTGCAAAGTAACAAGTGCAAAGTGCTGAGTGCTAAGTTTTGAGTGACCAATCATTCACTTTGGCTTTCCACTTTTTACTTTTTACTTTCCACTTTGCACTTTTTACTTTGCACTTTGCACTTCCCACTTTCCACTTTCCACTATCCCGCAACCAAAGTCATCCATTGCCGCCCGCGAGGTGCGTTGCGCAAAACATCTGGCACATTGGCCGCTTCATCTAACCGCCCAATATACCGCCCGTCAACCCAGATTTGCAGCCCATTATGGTTAAATGGGTAAGGCGCGAGCGCGTAAACCCCATCACCCACAGGGCGAATGGTGACGCTAACATCATCACCCAATTGGCGTGGCACATTTTTAAAGATCGCTTCGCCGCGTGCCGCCGCGTGAGTCATGTGAAAATAAAGCGCCAGCGTGTCAAAAAACTGCAACAATTTGTAATGATGAAATAAAAAGTCATCTTCAGCCCAAGGTGCGGTGGCTGGGTTGGCTCGCAATTGATCTTTAAGGCGGGTCTGACGCGCTAACTCGCCTTGCAACATCGCTTGCACCTTGGGTTTGAGTTCAGGGGGAATGACATCAATAAAAATTTTGTCAGACAACCCATAACGCCCGTGATACAACCCATAGGTATGCATCGATGAAATAACGCCGCAAAACGGATGCCGCCACTCGTTAAAATCGGGGGTGCGTGAGCCTGTCGCCACGATATCGAGCAATGGTGTTTGCGTTAAATGATACGGCAAGCCGGTGCGAGCATCCCGTTTGGCGTGATTGTCAACCTTATCCCAGCCTTCGTCATGATGCCCAGCCACATGCACCAACAATTCGGCGGGGTCGGGTGTGGCAAATTCGCCGCCCCCAAAGGCAGACGCAATCTGACCCGACATACGCGCATGATCAGGCTGTCGGATCACAAAAT
>CAMDWA010000094.1 GCA_945877855.1 Thermoflexus hugenholtzii JAD2
GCTTTTCTTTGCCGAAATCACTATCTCAGCGTTGTTATGGGGTGGCAAAGCCGCCCCATAACAACGCTGAGATAGTGATTTCGGCAGAGAAATTGTTTTAAGAAACACTGTCTTAGGAAATTGCGCTCATCGCGAAAATGTAAGAGAATCGTCATGAATTTGTCATGTGATTTAAATCTTTGTCAATATGATTGTTTGTATACACGGGATATACATAAGGAGCAATCAATGGAACAAAATACTTCTCGTAACTCAGTTTGGATGGCACTTTTGTTAGTGCTCATGTTAGCGCTAGCATCGGGTGTATCAGCCAATAAAGCTGCTCAATCTGAACCACGCGGCACGATTACACAGGCCGCAACACAATCGCAATTTTGATGCCGAACAAGGCATAAATTGTTATTTGCACGATTGCCCTATTCATCTTTAGCCTAGATTAAAGATGAATAGGGCAATTGGCGGTTTTCTCGCCATCTCGCATGGGTTATATTGCCCCCATGACATTACTTGCGCTCGCGATTGTGATCACCTCGGCCTTTACCCATGCCAGTTGGAATTATTTGGCAAAACGGGTAAATGGCGGGACCGCTTTTACCGTGCTTATTTCGGCTTTGGCAGCGCTGTTTTATGCCCCGGTCATGTTATACGTGATGTTTACACAACAGCCATCTATTGGTTGGATGGAGCTTGGTTTGTTGAGCGGCAGTATTATTTTTCAATATATTTATTTCAATTCGCTTAATCGCGCTTATCGAGTTGGCGATATGTCATTGGTATACCCGGTTGCGCGTGGCTCGGGGCCGATGTTTTCGTTGATTATGGCAATTACGGTGTTAGGAGAACGCCCCAGCTTGATTGCCATTGGTGGTGCAGTAATGATTGGCGTGGGGGTTTTAATTTTGACTCGTGCCGCTTCTCATGCCTCAAATGTAAACGCAAGTGCCAATCGTAAAGCGATTGGTTATGCGTTACTGGTTGGGTTGTCGATCATGTCATACACCATTTGGGACAAAGTGTCGGTCAGTCGTTTTTCGATTCCACCAATTTTGGTAAATTGGTCTGTGCATTTTGGCCTTATTTGGCTGCTATTGCCTTATACCGTGCGAAATTGGTCAACCGTGCGGGCCACGTGGCGGCAATTTAAACGCGAAGCCATTATTGTTGGGTTGTTATACCCCTTGGCCTATTTATTGGTGTTAACCGCAATGGTATTTACACCCGTTAGCTATATCGCACCAGCCCGCGAGATCAGCATTTTGGTCGGCTCATTGATGGGGATGCGTTTGCTTGGCGAAGGGTTTACCCGAACTCGGCTGCTTGGCGCATTGGTGATGACGAGTGGGGTGTTGGCCTTGGCTTTAGGCTAATAGGGTTTCGTATAGGCATATTCTGGTAATTTATCTGGCGCATCGTTTGTAAACGTAAACGAGGCAATCCCACAATTTGAAGGATAAAAATCGGGCAAAATAGCGGCTAATTGCGATTTTGAATGTTGTTTTGCTGGAAAACCATGCGCCCAAATTGTTGCAAAAACCACAATATCGCCGTGTGTCACCGCGATCACTTGTTTGCCATGATGTTGCTGTCGCACGCGATTAAAAAAGGTTTTGATGCGGCTGACGAGATCTTCAGGTTGCTCATATTCTGGGCCAGTGCCAGTATACAAGTCCCAATTGCGAGACTCCATCACTTCAAGCGGCCAACCATCATAGGGCGAATGCACCTCGATGATATGGCGGGTGACGTGTGGCGTAAGCGCGGCTTGATGACCCGCCGCAATGATTTTTGCCGTTTGTCTTGCTCGTAATAATGGGCTGGTGTAAAGCGCGGCAATTTCACGGCTATTAAAATAATTGGCTGCAAATTGGGCTTGCTGTTTACCTTCATCGCTCAGGCCAAATAGCGGCATTCGCCCATAATAAATGCGATTAGGGTTGTAAACCGCGCCATGCCTAACGAGGTGAATTGTGCTGGTGGTGGTTTTCATAGTGCAAAGTGTAAAGGAGAAAGTAGAAAGTGGAAAGTGGAAAGTGCAAAGTGGAAAGTGCAAAGTGCAAAGTGGAAAGTTATGATCAAAGATATGGCGCTATACTTTTTACTTTGCACTTTGCACTTTCTACTTCTAACTCAGCCCTTTTAGGTCAGGTTCAAGCCAAGCCATACGGGCTTCAGTTGACCATAATTGCTCGCGGCTCCACCATTGCAGTGGCAATTCAGATGAGCTATAGTGTTCAACAAGCGCATTACGTAATTCGAGCAACGGGCGCGAACGATCAACACTTTGCAAAAATTGATCGGTAAGCCAAACATAAAAACGGGTGATGGTTTCATGGTAGCCACGTGTGGCAGAATTGGGCACACCACAAGCCGTGTTGTAGGCTTTAATGCCATCGCGCAACAAATTTAATGCAGCGTCTGGCGAATAATGAAGCACATACCACAGCCCAACAGTTAAATGGGCATGGTGTGTCCAACGCTCGCAGGGTAAGGTGCAGTCTCTAAATTGTGCTACGAAATGTTCAACCTCATCCGAGCTATTAAAATGAGTTGGGATTTTCATAATTGTCAATGGTTAATGGTTAGTGGTTAATGATAAACCATTAACCACTAACCATTAACCATTGACCACTAACCATTAACCAATGATTACACATTTTGATATTGAACAAGCATGGGCACGAATTGCGCCCTATGTGCGCGTGACCCCAGTCATGCAAATGGAACGCGGGGGATTTAACACCCATGTGGATAGCCAAATTTACCTCAAATTTGAATTAATGCAGCATACGGGTTCATTTAAAGCGCGTGGCGCTTTTAATGGCATGTTGTCACATGCAGTGCCGCCGAGCGGGGTTATTACTGCATCGGGGGGAAATCATGGCGCAGCGGTGGCTTATGCCGCCAAAGCCTTGGGCTACCCGGCTGAGATCTTTGTGCCTAAAATTGCATCGCCAGTCAAAATTGAGCGCTTGCGGCGGTATGGGGCCAATGTAAATGTGATAGGTGACAACTATTTGGGCGCATTCGCCGCTATGCAAGCACGCCAACGTGAAACAGGTGCGCTTGTCATTCATTCCTATGACCAAGATAGCACTTTGGCAGGGCAGGGCACGTGTGGCCGTGAATTAGATTTGCAAGTGTCGAACCTTGATACGGTATTGGTTGCCTGTGGCGGGGGTGGCTTTATTGGTGGCATTGCGACATGGTATCAGCAACGCGCCAAAGTGATTAGCATCGAGCCAGAAAATGCGCCATCGTTAGCGCATGCTTTGGCGGCTGGGCAGCCGGTGAATGTGCCGGTCAGCGGCATTGCAGCTGATTCGCTCGGCGCGACCCAAGTGGGGGGGCTGATGTGGCAAATTGCCAAAGACCGTATTTCACAGGCGATTTTGGTTAGCGATGACCTTATTCGCCAAACTCAACGCCTGTTATGGGACGAATTGCGGGTGGTGGCCGAGCCGGGCGGCGCAACTGCGCTTGCGGCAATTGTGGGCGGGTTATATCGCCCTCAACCGGGCGAACGGGTGGGCGTTTTGTTGTGTGGCGGCAATGCCGATTTAGCGACGATTGCGTGAGGCCTAGGTCGCCAATATCATATTGGCGACCCAGAGTTTACGGCCTTGTTTTAGGGGCAACTTTCACCGCAGTGATAGGCTTGGCGATGGGTTTGAGTTGCGTGGTGCGTGTGCTTGCCCCACTGCCTTGCGTTGTCTTTGCCATGTTAGTGACGCTTGTTTTGGCGAGTGGGGTTGGGATTACTGCCACAATCGTGCGTGGTGCGGCTACTTGTGCTTTTTGAATTGGCGCGGCGGCGCTGACGGCAGCCGTTTTTGCAGCTTGTTGAACGGGTTTAGGTGGGGCGGCGTTGAGCGTTTGGGTGTTTGTGGCGGCTTTATTGCTTGGTTGTGCCACCACCGCCACAGTTGGGGCCGATGTCGGCGCGGGCAGGGCTTGTGCAACTGGCATAGGTGTCTCAGTTGGTTTGGGCATGGGTGTGGTCGTGACCAAGATATAAATGGGAGTAGGAGTTTGCTGAATGGGGCGGGCAATGGGCACAGGGGTTTGTATTTTTTGTGGGCTAGGGGTTTTGCCACAAGCATGAGCCAGTTGGTCTAAGGCCGCCCCCGGGATGCTTGGTAGCCCTAAACGATTTAAGGCACAGTTTGCACTGTTGCCATTGCGAATGGGTTGGGTTAAGGTATCGTAATAAATATACCGTGTGCCGGGGTTGCCAGTATTGCTTCCATTGAGCGTATATAAATCAATGTTTTGCGGGATACCCGGCCCCCATACAAAGAAGGGAACGGTGTAATTTCCGGCATCAAGCGGGTCAACGCCGTCGATTTCGTCGATGCCATTTATTTCACTGCCAGCCCGATCTGCCGTTAAGATGATGGAAGTATTGCCATTTAAAATGTCGTTTGATTGGATCAGATTGAAAATCTCTCCGAGCCAGCCATCGATATAAATGAGCGTGTTTTTATAGGCTTGACTATCCCAACCATAGATTGTGCCGGTGGTGCTGAGGTCATGAAATTGCACAAACGTATAGTTTGTGGGCGCATTGTTGATATTGGCAGACAAGGCCTCCATCATGTGCGCTGTGTCATGATGATAATTGATATAGACATCAATTTTGTCAAATCCATCGTCATTATCGACTGTGTCAGCGGCGCCATTTGCGGTATTAAACGAATTTTTGATTAAGGTATAACGCTGATCGGTGGCATATAACCCTGTTTTTAACCCGTAATCATGGGCGATATCAAATGTTGAAGCGATATAGCGATCGGCATGACGATGCAAGGTGGCATACATATCGGGCATATCGTCGCTTAGCCAGCCGTGCCCACTATTCGGAATACCGAAGCGGGTGAGCATGGGCCGTCCCGTTAATATTGAAATTTGATTGGGCTGCCAAAATGCGGTGTCGGCATCGATTCGCGCATTGTGTGTCCATGCACCTTGGGTGTGCAAACGTGCAAAGTTGGGCAATTTGCCCATATTTACCAAGGCGTGTAAATCACGTGGGCGTAACCCGCTGATATTTAGATGAAAAACAAAATTTTGCGGCGCAGTTGCGGCAATTTGTGGGCTGGGTGCAAAAATAACGCCCCAGTAAATAATACAGGCCGCAATGAAAAAATGACGTATCCTGTGGGGTTTGTTTGCCGCATTCATAAGAATAATAAATTCACAACATATTTATATGAAAATATACCCTGAGATTTTGATGCCTGTTGCAAATAGAACAAAAAAGATAATTACAATTATACATAATTGGACTATCTTTAAAAGTGTAATTACGATAAAAAATGCTTAGAAATGCCTATTTTGAATGGGTTTTGGCATAATTAAGCCATAGGAATGAGAATAATAGAAATCGCCTTCCCGTAGGCGAAATTATACGCATGTTTTATGCAATTTAAGTGTGGTTTTGCAGCAGAAATGTATTGAAGGGTGCTTTTTAAGGATGTTGCACCGGCCATTCCAATTTGATTATTTGTGCATTATTGGGAATATGGTGGCGTGCATCACCGAGGTAGATGCCGTTGGCGTGGCAAATAAGGGTGGCGAGGGCTAATCCGTGGGACACAATGAGCACATCTTGCCCGATATGTCGTGTCGCAAGGTCATCGGCGGCTATTTTTAGACGTGCTGCCACCATTGCCACCGATTCGCCATTTGGGCGTTGCATATTCAAGGGGTCGCGGTTCCGCCATTCCCATTCATACGGCCAACGCGGGGCAATGATGTCATTGGTCAAGCCCTCCCAATCACCCTGATTAATTTCGCGTAGGCGGTTATCGATGTGAATGGGTAATTTGACCACTTCGGCCACAATGTCGGCAGTTTGGCGGGCGCGTAGCAGGTCGCTGCAATAAAAAACATCGAAATGTTGCCCTATTAATTTCTCCGCTGTGGCGCGGGCTTGGGCCATGCCGATATCGTTTAATCCGGGGGCGTGGGGTGCTTGGCCTTGCCAGCGTCCTTGGGCGTTCCAATCAGTTTGGCCATGGCGAATGAGGTGAAGACGGGTGAACATTTCGATTAATATTTTACGCTGTAGAAGCTGCCACAGATTGTAGTTCGATCACATTGCCTTCGGGATCAGTGACATAACATACGCATAATTTTGTGCCGGTGGCGGTAATAAGCGTTACGGTTTCGCCAATGGCGTGACCCCCAGCCGCCAAAACAGTTTCATAAGCCTTGGCGACATCATCCACTAAAAAAGCAATGTGGCCTAATCCCAATCGGTTGATGGCCGTTGGGCTGCGTTGTTCTGTTCGATCGTAGCTGAAGATTTCAAGTGTGGGGCCGGCATCGCCATATCCGGGTAAACGCAAGTGCATACCGGTTAGATGCGCATCGACTAAACCTGTTAGCGCGTCTAAATCGGCACTGCGATAATCGCGTTCGGGCGGCACAGGCACACAGCCGAATGTGTTTTGATAGAACGCCGCAAGTGCTCGCCAGTCGTTTGAAATAATGTTGGTGTGGATGTATTTTGCTTTAATCATTGGTGACATCTTCAAAAAACCTAAGTGCGTTTAAGCCTTTGCCACGCAGCTTGTAGGTTTTCGATCGCTTCGGGCGAATCGGGTAATTCGCCATAATGGGCGGCGACATAGGCATCGGTAAGGATACGCACATCGTTGTTGCAATTAGGAAAAGCTTGGTCGAGCAGTGGCAGATAGTCGTAGGCAGTTTGATATTTGGCGCGACGTTTGCCGCGTTTGTTGGCTTCGTGGGTCATGCGGGCATAAAGCCGTCGCACAGTGATGTTTGCTAGCCAACGCCGTAGGCTAAGCGTGCGTTTTATTTGATCGACAGCGGTTATATTTTGGGCGGCATCTAGTTGCACACTTTCGGGTTCGGCGAGGCGCTGCGTGCTTTCGCGTTCGCGTCGTGCCATCCCTGTAAGCAAAATAACTGCGCCCCCAAGCGCTAGTAAGATGGCAATGGTAATGCCGCCCGTAATGAATGGGGGTATGGTGATCGTGTTATCGGTGAGGTTGTTTGGGGTTGCGGCGGGTAGCTGGGGTGGGGTGATTTGGATTTGACTGAGCAGGTCAAAAAAGTGCAGCCGTTGAAATAAGGCGATCATGATTTCGACAATAGGCTGCAAAATTGGTAAGAGCACAATGGCAAATAGGCCAAAGATAATGGTTAGAAATAAGCCGATAATTTGGCGGGCAAGGTTTTGATTGAGGACAAAAATGGCGAACAAACAGGCGGCTGCGCCCATCAATAAATTGGGGCCGATCCAGCGCCAATATTCGCGTGTCGATGGGATTGCACGGCCTATTGGGCTGAGTGCAATGCTATGTAAATGGGCAATAGGTAGACAGGCAACCAATGCTGTAAATGTGATCAAGGTCATGAGCCATAGGTCGGGGCTGCGTGTAAAAATATTGAAAAAACTCAGTAAGGATAAGATGCAAATGGCGATGACGATACGATCACGCACATTACGCGGGTTGAGGTTAAGCTGACCCAGCGTGATGCCACGCCACCAAATGATGATGGCAATAAATAAACTTGAAAGCCCGCTAATAAACCCAAGGCTTAAGCCATTCACTGCCAACCCTAGCGCGGCTAACATGCCAAGCCATAGCACTATAAAGCTGGCGCTGGTGATGATCATTTGAAGGTGGGGCGTAGTGATATGGGTGGCTAAAAATTGCCAGCCGAGTGCAATACTGAGCAAGAGGATTAGAACAACCGCATATTCCATCCATAACCAATTTGCTGGCGTAATGAGGCTAAAAAATGACATGAGCAAGGCCGCCTCGGCAACCGCCATGCCAGTAATGATGATAGGCCGTAACTGCACAATAGGGTTATCTTATCATTTAATTTGCGATAAAAAACAGCAAATCTTTTTGATATATACTGATAATCATATAAGGATATACTCATGAATGTTACTTGATTTTTGCATTTTGAGTGACCTTAACATACCCATTTCTAAGAGGAAGAAAATGTCCATACCTAACAAAAAATTATCACGCCGTAAGTTTCTACAAGCTGCTGCAATTGCTGGCGGTGGCGCGGTTTTAACCGCTTGTGCCCCAGCCGCAACCCCAGCCCCAGCCGCTCCAGCGAAGCCCGCCGAAGCTAAACCGGCTGCGCCTGCGGTTGCTAAAGCCGTTGAATTGCGTATTGCATGGTGGGGAGGCCAAGATCGCCATGACCGCACGATCAAAGTGATCGATATGTATATGAAGAAGAACCCGAATGTCAAGATTGCCTATGAATTCGCTGGTTTTGCTGATCACTTGACTAAGATGACTACCCAAGCCGCTGGCAACAGCTTGCCCGATATTATGCAACAAGACTATGCATGGATTGCAGAATGGGCTGGTCGGGGTTTGATCATTCCTCTCGACAATTTGGCAACCAGTGGTGTGTTGAATTTTAAGGATGTATCAGAAGACTTCTTGAAAGGTGGGCGCATCGGTGGCAAATTGGTCGCTGTTAACCTTGGTGCCAACTCACAATGTTTTTCTTGTGATGTCGATGACTTTAAAAAGGCTGGGCTTGAGCTACCAAAAGACAATTGGACATGGGAAGATTTTGAGAAGACCGCAATGACCATGCGCGAAAAAGCAGGCAAGTGGGGCGGTAGTGGTATTTCTGGTGAGCAAATTTGGAAGTCGTTGTATTTGTCGTTGGGCGAATGGGCTTATGCTGATAACGGTTATGAGATTGGTTATAAAGATGACACCCCATTTGTCAATCATTTGAAGATGCTGTTGCGTTTGCAAAAAGCAAATGCTATTCCCAACCGCGCCGAAGATTTGGCGACGTTTGATGGCAAGAGCGTAGAACAACAACCACTCGCCATTGGCAAAGCCGCCAGCGATTCACATTGGAGCAATCAAGTAGTGGCTGTGCAAAAGGCTGCTGGCGATACCCGAACAATCAAGATGGTGCCATTGCCACGCCCAACCGGTGGTAAGTCATCTAACTACATCAAGCCGTCACAATTCTTTAGCGTGACCCGCGACTCAAAAGCACCTGAAGAGGCTGCGAAGTTTATCGACTATTTCACCAACGATATTGAGGCAAATGATGTGTTGTTTGCTGAGCGTGGTGTGCCCATTGCCAACAAAGTGCGCGAGGCGATGACACCGAAGCTTGGCAAGGCCCAGAAGGAAATGTTTGACTACGTGGCACGGGTGAGCAAAGACGTACAACCCATTCGCCCCGCCGACCCCGCCGGGACTGCTGATTTGGTTAAGAACGTGTATAACCCACAAGTGATTGATGCTGTGATGTTTGAGAAGATTAAACCAGAAGATGCGGCTGCCTTGTTGCGCAAAGAAACCAATGCTTTATTGGCAAAGAATAAGAAATAAGTAAAGTGGGCCAATTGCTGAGTAATTACACATGACTCAGCAATTGGCCCTTATCACTCAGCACTTTTATATACATGGCTGTTATTCCTGCTAAAACCGCGTCTGCAAAATTAGCCGCACCCGCCCAAAAACGTAACTTTCGCCAAAGCAATTTGATCGGCTATATTTTTATTGCCCCATGGTTGTTGGCGTTTTTTGCGTTTACGCTCATGCCAATGTTGGCCTCACTGTATTTTTCATTCACCGATTATTCAAGCCTTGATTCGCTTGATAAAGCCCGTTGGGTTGGTTTGCAGAATTTTGAACGAATGTTCACTACTGATACGAAATATATCAAGGCTGTTAGTGCCACATTTTTTTATGTTATTTTTGCGATTCCACTGCGCTTAATTTTTGCATTAGGTTTAGCCATGCTGCTGAATACAGGTCGTAAAGGCATGGGGCTGTATCGGGCGGCGTTTTATGCGCCATCTATTGTGGGCGGCAGCATCGCGGTTGCAGTGATGTGGCGGCAAGTATTTGGCACTGAGGGCTTGGTTAATGGCTTTTTGGCGTTTTTTGGCGTGCCAGCTCGCACTTGGTTAGGCAATCCAGATACTGCAATTTGGACCTTAATTGTTTTGGCGGTTTGGCAATTTGGCTCGCCGATGTTGATTTTTTTGGCAGGCTTAAAACAAATACCCACCGAATTTTATGAGGCGGCTTCAATTGATGGTGCATCGGGGATACGCAAGTTTATTAGCATCACCTTGCCCTTGTTATCTCCGGTTATTTTCTTTAACCTCATTATGCAAATGATTAGCGGGTTGATGGTGTTTACCCAAGCCTTTATCATTACAGGTGGCGCACCGCTAGATACCACTTTGTTTTATGCGCTCTATATTTATCGTCGCGCCTTTGAAAATTTCCAAATGGGTTACGCCTCGGCAATGGCGTGGGTATTGTTGCTGATTATTGCTTTCTTCGCCGCCATCGTATTTCGTTCATCTTCTCAGTGGGTTTATTACGAAACCAAAGAAGAAGGATAACTTATGAAAGGATGAAGGATAAAGGATGAAGGATGAAGGCTCAAATTTCATCCTTTATCCTTCATCCTTTATTCTTCACCCCCAAAATTATGTCTTTATCATTTGATCTATCTACCCCCAAACAAAAGCAAGAGTTGGTTAAGAGTTTTTTCTATCATCTCTTTGTCGGCGGGTTTTGTTTGGTGATGGTGTATCCATTATTGTGGTTGTTTTCAAGCTCGCTAAAACCAACTGATGAGATTTGGCGCACGGTGATGCAACTGATTCCAAGCAGTATTACTTTTGATAACTATGTGAATGGCTGGGCGGGTTTTGGCAATATCTCCTTTACTACTTTTTACCAAAATTCCCTCATTTACACTGTGCTAGCCACACTAATCACGGTATTTTTCTCGGGTATGGTGGCTTATGGCTTTAGCCGCGTTAATTTTATTGGGCGCAAATTTTGGTTTGCTTGCATGATTACAACTTTGATGTTGCCGGTTCAGGTCGTTATCATTCCGCAATACATCATGTTTAGCAACCTCAAGTGGCTTAATACGCTTTATCCATTGCTATTACCCCGTTTTGGTGGGCAAGCCTTCTTTATCTTTATGATCATGCAATTTGTGCGTGGTATACCCAAAGAGTTAGACGAGGCGGCTGAAATCGATGGCTGCGGCAAAGTGGGCATTTTCTTTCGCATTATTTTGCCGCTCATTCAGCCTGCTTTGGTTACTTGTGCAATTTTTTCGTTTTATTGGACATGGGAAGATTTTCTTACCCCACTCATTTATCTTAACTCGCCAAAACTTTACACCGTTTCATTGGCGTTACGCTCGTTTGCCGACCCATCAGCCAACACCGACTGGGGCGCTATTTTTGCGATGTCGGCGTTATCGCTTGTGCCGGTGTTCATCATCTTCATTTTCTTTCAGCGTTATTTGGTGCAAGGCATTAGCACAACGGGCTTGAAGGGATAGCTTTTTATTATGAAAAAACGATATGCAATTGTTGGCCTTGGCCATCGCTCGCAAATGTTCAGTAGCGCCATCTTAGGGCGCTTTCAAGACACGGCTGAACTCGTCGCTTTATGCGATGTCAACCAAACCCGCATGGATTATTACAATGGTCAATTTGTGCGTAATTTTGGTGTCACTGCCATCCCCACTTATAAAGCTGACGATTTTGCCCGCATGATTGCCGAGCAAAATGTCGATACGATTATTGTCACCACAGTCGATCGCATCCATCACGAATATATTATTTGGGCGATGGAATTGGGCTGTGATGTGGTGACTGAAAAGCCGATGACCATCGATGCCACCAAGTGCCAAGCTATTATCGATGCCCAAAAACGCACTGGCAAAAAATTAACCGTGACGTTTAACTATCGCTATTCGCCCCATGCCTCTAAAGTCAAACAATTATTGATGCAGGGGGCCATTGGGCAGGTTATTTCGGTGCATTTTGAATGGACGCTTGACACCCGACACGGGGCTGATTATTTTCGGCGTTGGCACCGCGACAAAAGCAATAGCGGTGGGCTGATGGTGCATAAGGCCACCCATCATTTTGACCTGATCAATTGGTGGCTAGATTCAGAACCCGAAACGGTGTTTGGTATGGGGCAATTGGCTTTTTATGGTCGCGCCAATGCTGAACGACGTGGTCAACAGAATACTTATGCCCGCGCACATGGCTCACCCGAAGCCGCCAATGACCCATTTGCCTTGCACCTTGAGCGTAACCCACAAATGAAAGCGCTTTTTCTCGAGGCTGAACATGAAGATGGTTATTTTCGTGATCAAGGTGTGTTTAGCGAAGGGATTACAACCGAAGATGACATGGCTGTAATGGTGCGCTATAAAAATGGCGCAACTATGTCATATCACCTTACCGCTTATTCGCCTTGGGAGGGTTTGCGCGTTATGTTTAATGGCACACACGGCCGCTTAGAGCTGAGTTGGGTAGAAAGCGCTTATAACGCCAACGAAAACGATGAAGCACCTATTGATGGTGTCGGCGATTATGAACTCATTGATTACCATACCATGCCCGAAGTGGTGCTACGCCCACATTGGCATAAACCCATGAAGATGAAATTTGAATGGGAAACCGGTGGGCATGGCGGCGGTGATGTACGTTTGTTGACCGATATTTTTGGCATAGCGCCGCCCGACCCGCTAAAACGTGCGGCTGGGCATCGTGATGGCGCGATGTCGATTTTGACAGGTATCGCGGCCAATAAATCGTTTGAAACCGGTTTGCCTGTGCAAGTGCGTGAATTAGTACAGTTTTAAGTGGTTTAACTCGTTGATTGGTTGATTAATCGATTAACCAATCAACTTATCGGCTGTAAGCTAGATATCAGCTAAAATATCGACCACAATGACATCAAAATTACGAGCCGCCGTAATCGGGGTGGGGGTTGGTTGGAATCACCTAGCCGGTTATCAAGCGTCTGATCTTAGTGAATGTGTCGCAATTTGTGATGCAAACCCACAAACGTTAAACGAACGCGGCGAAAAACATAATATTCCCCAAAACGCCCGTTTTACCGATTACCGAGAATTATTAGCAAGCCCGAATATTGATGCTGTGAGTGTATGTGTGCCCAATTTTTTGCACGAGCCAATCGTAATGGCAGCCTTGCAGGCTGGTAAACATGTGTTGTGCGAAAAACCATTGGCCACTACTGTTGCCGCAGCCCAGCGTATGATTGCTGCTGCCAAAGCCGCCAATCGGTTGCTCATGGTTTGCTACAACCATCGTTATCGCCCAGATGTCTATTGGCTAAAACAACAAGCGCGGGCGGGTGTGTTTGGGCATATTTATGCCGCCAAAGCAGGCTGGATGCGCGAAGGCTGGATTCCTACGCATGGGGCATGGTTTACCCAAAAAGACAAAGCGGGTGGTGGCGTGTTAATTGATCTTGGCGTGCATGCGCTTGACTTGGCTTTGTGGTTGATGGACTACCCACAACCGGTGTCGGTGAGCGGCGCGGCATTTGCCGAGTTTGGGCAACGCGCCCAAAAACATCATGCCGGGCATCCGGCCCCAGTGCATTTTGATGTGGAAGATATGGGCATGGGTTTTGTGCGTTTTGCCGATGGGAGCGCATTGGCATTAGAGGCATCATGGGCTGCCCACCGCGAACCTCAACAAGATGATTATTATGTGCGCGTGTTTGGGCGTGAGGCTGGGGCAAATGTGTTTACGCGCAAATATAGTGAACATATAGTTGAGTTATACACATTAAACGATATGCAGCCTCGTCAAGCAATTGCCATTAAGCCAGACCTGAGTGCGTTTGAGGGTTTGCGACGTGGGCATCATGCTGTTGTGCATCATTTTGCAGATTGTATTGTGAATGGTGTTACGCCTGAATCCCCTGCCGAGCATGGCCTGATTGGGCTGCAAATTGTAGAAGGTATTTATCAATCATCACAATCGGGTAGTGAAGTGAAAATTTAGTAGTCGGTAGTCAGTAGCCAGTAATCAGCTTCAAAAAAAGTAAGTGCTTTGCCAGTGCAAAACCAATCTGACTACTGACTACTGACTACTCAAAAATTATGAAAATCGATCAAATTGAACTTTTCCTGTTTGAAATTCCCTATGTTACCCCGTTTGAGACTAGTTTTAAACGAGAATACAATCATGAAGGCATTATTGCCAAAGTAACCACTGCCGATGGTCTGGTGGGCTGGGGCGAGTGTGTTGCGGGTGATACCCCCGGGTATTCGCCCGAAACCAATGTCACCGCATGGTACATCATTAAAGAATATCTTATTCCAGACTTGTTGGCGAAACCAGTTTCTGACCCACGCGAGATTCCAGAGCGTTTTAAAACGCCAAACCGAATCGGGGTACGTGGGCATGGTATGGCAAAGGCCTGTCTGGAAAGCGCAATCTGGGATCTGGCTGCACAGATCGATAATTTAAGTTTGCGTGACTATATCGGCAAAGTGACCGGCCAACCCATGAAAGATCGTGTATCTGTTGGTGTGTCAATTGGCATTCAAGACTCGCCAGAGAAACTGGTCGATACGATTGCTGGTTATAAAGCCGATGGCTATGGTCGGTTTAAACTAAAAATCAAACCCGGGCGTGACATTGGCGACACCTTGGCTGCTCGGAAAGCCTTTCCAAATGACCTTATTCAAGTTGATGCAAATTCGGCCTATCATCTCGAAGATGCAGTTGAAGTTTTTCCAGAGATGGATGACCTCAATTTGTTACTGATCGAACAACCGCTTGATTATTATGATATTTACGAGCATCATAAATTGCAAAAAATGCTCAAGACACCCATTTGTCTTGATGAATCGATTCATACCGCACGCGATGCTCAGGCGGCTATCGAATTGCAATCGTGCCGCATTATCAATATTAAGCAAGGCCGTATGGGCGGTTTAACGGAGGCCATTCGTGTTCATGATACGTGTATGCAAGCCGGTATGCCGGTTTGGTGCGGCGGCATGTTAGAGACGGGCATTGGGCGATCATTAAACTTGGCATTGGCTGCATTGCCAAACTTTAAGTTGCCCAGTGATCTAAGCGCCAGCAACCGTTATTACAACCCAGATATTGTTGACCCGGTGTTTGAACTGAATGACGATAGCACGTTAACGGTTCCAACGGGCAAAGGCTTGGGGGTAAATGTCGTTCCTGAAAGACTCAAGGCGGTTACTAAGCATACCGAGATTTTTCGCGCATGAGAAATTTTTTCTAGATAAAACGAGGTGGGCAAGCTAAATTTTCGTTAAATCTAGGATATGGCTTTGACTATAAATGGCCGATTTCACTCTCTACCTCCCATAGCGTCGCTATGGGAGATAGAGAGTGAAATCAGCAACACCTTTCATCAACTCAGAACTTGCTTTAAACAAATAAAAAAGCACCGAAATTTTGATTTCGGTGCTTTTTTATTTGTTTATCAAACCCAATTAGGCTTCTACAGTTGCAGCAACTGGGGTTTCTTGAATAACTACCCCCAAAGGTGAAACGACAACTGTGATTTTTGGGGTTATATCGGTTGACAAACGCAATGTCACCATATGAGTGCCAACTTCGCGAATGGGTTCGCGTAATTCGACTTTGCGCTTATCAAACTCTGCACCAAGCACAGCGCTAATTTTTTCGGCAATTTGGGCCGAGGTGATGGAACCATATAACTTACCCTTATCGCCAGTCTTGGCGTTAAAATAGTAAGTCTTGCTTCCAATTACCTGCGCCACTGCCTCAACTTCGGCATTGTTGGCCGCACGCTTTTGAATTGCCTTGGTTTTCAAGGCCTCGGCGCGTTTTAAAGCACCCTCGGTTGCCATAATGGCCATGCCTTGTGGAAGTAAATAATTGCGCCCGTAACCATCGGCGATTGTTTTCACTTCACCAGCGTGCCCTAGCTTATATACGTCTTGTGTCAGTAGAACTTTCATGCTGAAACGCTATCCTTATCTCTCAACTTGTTTAGTCTCGATTTCTAAAATACAGCTTGTTAGAGTAGGGGATATTTCACACACGAAATAGACCTTTGTGATCAAAAGCAAAGCTACCCAATACTCAATAAAGCGGCAAAAGATTATATCAGCAAAATAGAGTGGATTGATAACGAGTTAAGATCAATTAGATTAAAACCTGTAACTCAATCACTTTTAGGGTGATGTCAGGGTATAATTGCCTAGTTATATCTTTAAGTTTTAAGTAAGGTCGTCAGCTTGTGATTCATCGAGCAACTCAAACATCAGAGTATTGGTCAAATTATCAATTCAGTGCAGAAGACGCAGAATATGTATCTAATCTGTTACTAGAATCTGGATCGTCAAAGTCCACGAGTGATTTTGCGTTGGGTATTACTCAACGCCGAGTCGACATGGAAAATGCCCGTATTCGTCGAGAGATGGATCGGAGCAGCATTTATCAGCCCAAGAAGCAATTTTCGATTGGTGAGGAAATTCTTTTTCCAACCATGCATTTTAATATTGGGCGTGTTATTGATAAAAGATCGGGTATTACGCCTGAAAATGTTCAATTTGAAGTTATTAAAGTTGAATTTAGGGACGGTACCCGAGGGGAATTTGCGAGTAGTTATGACAAACCACATCGCATTAATGATGATGGTTTTGTTACAACCCTGCTTAATCAGCAGGCCGATCTCAAATCGCCCACCACGTTGTTAGAAGTCTATGGCAGCCGTATTGCAAATACCATTGATGCGGCCCTTGAGAAAAGCGACAATTTTATTCGCATCGGCAAAGATTGGTTTTTGCGAGCCATGATGGCCGATGTAAATACGGGGCATGTTAACTTGGCCGAAGCCGTGCTCGAAGTGGCTGAGGGCGGGCCATTGCCT
>CAMDWA010000095.1 GCA_945877855.1 Thermoflexus hugenholtzii JAD2
TAGGGTTGGTTTGAGGCGAAATAGTTTTATTTAAGGGTGAGAGGTTTCTTTCACGCTCGCTTTTGCTTGCCTTGGCTTCGAAGTGGGCTTTATTTGCCACTTACTGGGGTCGTTTTGTTAAATTTTTTTTAGCCTAAACTACTGTTAAAGAGATTTCCGCTTTTTTGTCAGTTGAAATCACATGGTTTTATCAAATCAGAAAGCATATTTAGACAAAACGAATACCAAAATCGCCATCTCAGCGTTGTTATGGGGCGGCAAAGCCGCCCCATAACAACGCTGAGATGGCGATTTTGGCGAAAAATTGTTTTAAGAAACACTGTCTTAAAGAAAAATGCAAACATTCTGAGCGAAGCAGCGCGTGTTTTTATGGAGAACTTATGATTCTACTGAGCTACGCAGTCGAAGAAGGCGACTTTCCGCTCCTTCGACTTCAGGCTGGCAATTAGTTTTGTGCTTGGACATTAGTATCAGGCTAGCCTTCCGCTCAGGATGCTGGGCTTTCGTTTAAGAAACACCGTCTAAATAAAAACTAAAAACCTATGGTTGTGTTGTGATATAAAAATATGATTCGATTAAATGAAGGTTAGTAATACCCGTTAAAAGTTGCTTTATTTAAATTTTCGCAAAAATTCGTCTATAAAAGTTAAACCCGGAGGCAAAAGCTGTACGGGGATGATAACGGGTGGACAAACAGACACACATATATTATGAGTGTATATTTTAAGGGCTTCTAAATCTATGCACCATGAAACGGAAACACCACCTTTACCTGCCTTGTGTGAAATTCTGCTTTGCTTTTTAATGAACTGAGGATAATTTGACGGTGGGTCCTTTTCAAAGACGAAGCATAGTAGTCCATTGGGATTTCGCCCACGTGGTTTTAAGCCAAAGTCAATTGGTAATTTTACTGTCAAATCGAAAAATTGGTGAAATACTTTAACATAATGCTCTATATTTAAATGATCTGCAAGTATAAACGCAGTAAAATCTATTGTAATGCCAGTTTCTTGAATACCAAACCAGCTAAAGTCTTTAAATTTTGACCCTGTAACCCGTAGATAGCCTTTGTCTAAAATCATCTTGTTTCCTAATTCTTGAATAAACAGTGTCGCTTTTGATGGTTTATCATGATCTTCAGGGGTAAGAGGTTTAGTATGTTCTCTTGCACTTAATGAAGGGTCATAGAACTCATAATCGGATATATCCAACCAACTTTCATTGGGTCGTTGTGTTTTACAAAGAGCAATTAGTTCTGAAAGACGATTTCGCCTGCTTACAAATAAAATTAATTCTCTAACTTTACCTGACTTATTATCCCCTTTGATATCATCAAAATCTATATTCAGGACAAAACACAGTGTTTTTATTTCATCTTCGTCAAACGCTTTAACCATTTTAGTGCGTAAATCAGCAGGATAAGAAGGTGGCGTTTTCATGATTTAGATCACTTTATAGATAAAAAATCTAACTCTAACCACTTAATAACAACAACTGAGTCCTTATATGCTTAATTTTGCTTTTCAGATGGTTAGAGTTAGTATAAAAAATTTTTATTAATACAAAATCTCTCACAAAAAAAATACAGAGAAGGATTTTTATAACCCCTTTATGTTCTTTACATGCTTAGTGAAAGATAAATTGTGGTATTTGACATAACTGCTTAGGATTAAATTTTTACTGATTATTTTTTATAAACTTGTTATCTGCTCAACCATACTTTTAACCTGCCTTGCTAGATCATCTAAAATACTATTGAAAATTTTTTCTTGTCTATCAGTGGCCGTGTTTGCACGTGTATATGCACGTTCAATCTGATCGCGACGTTGATTCTCTGTCAAGTTTGGTATTTTCGAGATTCTTTCAACAACCACTGAATATGTTTCAAAAAATGAACTTATTGTGCTTTCGTTTGCTTGCTGCAAGTTCTCGGTTTGTTTTGCTAATTGTGCAGACAAAAAACTACTAGCTGTAATCTTAAATTGATTAGCATGGGTTTGAACATAGACATTTAGTGATGTAGATAATCCCTGTATAAGTTGTGTGCGAGATTTTATTGCTGCAATACGTGCCTGTTCGATAGCTGTATTTCTCTCTCGTGCATCTCGACTAAGTACCCTTTCCATAAAATTGGGGGGGACTTCACGAATACTGTCTCGCAATAAATCAATTTTTTGAAAGATAGCATCAGGTGAAATTTTTTGTGGAATTTCTGTTAAAGATAAATCCTCATTGTTTTTAGGTATGATTTCATTGTTGTTCATAATTATCCTGTTGATTTTTAGGGCTAAATGGAATTAATACCGAATCTATATGTTTTTGAATAATATTTTTTGCAGCGGCAGATACATTGCTTGAATTTACTTGTTTATTTAAGGCACTTGCTTCTTCTAAAATCAGCATTTCTATTTCACTTTCAAGATGAAAAATAGAATTTGCAACAGATAGTTGTGCGGTAGACCGCAATGCAGATCCCCATGCACTAACCACCCCTAATAGACCGTTTGCATAAGTAGTTTGCGCTTGAAGGGGTAGCTTTTCGCATTCTTTTAGCTCTTTTATCAAATTGAGTTGGGGTTGATTTTCAATGAGATTCTGTTGTCTTTTGAAAGCAAGGTTAATTAACCTTCTTGATAACACATAGCCTGCCCCAATTACTGAAAATGGGAATATTAAAGATACAAAGAGTGTTGCTATTGATTTTTCCTCATTTCTTGTCGCTAGCACATATTCAATCTCACTGAAATTTCGTCCAGAATTTTCGGGCAATATATCATTAAGCATAGGTTTCAATGGATAGGGTGGTCTAGAAATTACATTGCTTGCCTCTGTAATTAATAATGTGAAAGAATTTTCAATTTTTAATTGTTCAGCCCTTAAATCAGCTAGATTTTTTTGTTTCCGCGAAAGTTCTTCCTCTGATGTTTTTCTCGCATTTAGATCAATTGCTCGATTGATCAAATTTGTTAATTCTTTAATTCTATCTTCGATAACTTTAATGTCTTGTCGTATTGAATCAGCTTGTTGCTGTATAGATTTAATTTTATTGTCTTTTAATATATTTTCCTGTTGTCTTTGTAGTTTGTCTTGATCGAATTGTAAATCAATCCGTCTTTTTTCTTCCTCCCATAAAGATAATTCTTTTGCATAGGTAGCATCCCCCTTTTTTTGATCGAATTCTTTGATTCGTGCATCGAAATAAGTGGATACTGTAGGAAATGACTGGAGCAAAAGAAAGGAGACTCCGATAGCGGGTATAGACCCCCAATCTTTATTTGAGAGACTAAGCCATAGTCCGATAGATAACTTAACACTTATAAGTTCAATAATAAATACAAAAATAGGTAATCCCCAATCATGTGCTTCTGATAATCTTATAAAATTAAACAATAACATATCGTTACTAATACCAGTAACAAATTTTTTGAAAAATTGGACGGTAAAAGGCATTACAGTAATCGCGTATGCAAAGGGAAAAAACCACCTTATTACAAATTCTGTTAATAAATCATATGCTGAGAATGAATTTCTTTTCATATATCACCTAAAATAAAAATTTACTCAAAGTTGTTCTCTTCCCAATCAACACTCAGTCGCTGTTTTTTGCATTCTTCGACTAAATTGTTCACCAACCCACGAGACTCACAATACAAGATTAGCTCTCTAATCTTTGATAGTTTTTCTGCTCCTACCAAGTGTTCATAATCAATCCTCATCTCAAAACATAATGTCCTTAATTCTGAATCGTTAAAACATCGATCTATTTTTGTTAATAAATATCGTTTATCTTCAGGTAATGTACCGGCAAATTCATCAACTAAATCAAGGTGTTTCAACATTGAAAGCAACAATCCCTCTGAATTATTAAAAGCCGCTGCTAATGCATCGCGATTAGCCTTTTTATCCCAAGGAAATCCAAAACCAAATCCTTGATAAAACACCAATTCCCTGTATTCTTTAAAATAATGAGAATCCTTCCCGTATATATATTTTATTACAGATTCCATATCATTTCTCCAAGCCCTATATTGAGGTAACTCATACTTAGGATAATCTTTAAGAGGAAATAATTCAGGATTAACTCTTAATTCTTTTAGAGTCTTTAGTAAATCTAATATAAATAGGCGTTTGTTTGCATTGCTCATAACTTTAACTATCTCAAAGATATAAAGATTTTACCCATATTTATCTTGTTTTTCACTTTGAAAACTTGACAGTTTTGACAACTGTCCGACTTTAGCTCTTACTCAAGTAAATTATTAGAACACGAAAGCCCTGCTACACTTACCCGCCATGAGCACCCAGAATAATAATGATTTTGTGCCCACAAGCGCAATGGTGATTGTGGCACACCCCGACGATATTGAATTTGGCTGCGCTGGCACGGTAGCAAAATGGACCAAACGCGGCGCAAAAGTGGTGTATGTGCTGGTCACCAGCGGCAACGGCGGCACCCACGATGCCCAATACACCCGTGAAACCATCGCCACCTTGCGCGAGCAAGAGCAAACCGCTGCCGCCGCCATTTGTGGTGTCACCGAAATTGAATTTTTGCATTATCAAGATGGCGAAGTGATGCCGACGCTTGAACTGCGCAAAGACCTGGTGCGCGTGATGCGCAAACACAAACCTGAAGTGGTGATTGCGATGGACCCGACCTTGGTATTTGTGCAAAATCGCTATATCAATCATCCCGATCACCGCGCCGTTGCCACCTGCACCATCGATGCTTGCTTCCCGATTGTGTCGATGCCATTGATGTACCCCGAGCTGGGCGAAGCACATAAAGTGCGCGAAGTGTGGATGAACTTTACCAAAGACCCCGCCGATGCCTATGTCGATATCAGCGAAACGCTCGATCAAAAAATGGAAGCCCTACGCCAACACAAAAGCCAAGTAGATGACGAAACTGTAAAAATGGTGCGCACTTGGGCGATGGAAGAAGGTCGTGGCATTGCCCCTACCGAGTCGTTCAAAATTATGTTTATTGAGCAGCGCAAACAGTAACCAGTAACCAGTAATCAGTAGTCAGACTTAAAGCACAAATCTGACTACTGACTACTGACTACTCCTATACTTTCTCAAAAATGCACTACTACGGCTGGAAACTCGCATGGATGTTGGGCTTGACCCAAATGGTATCGTGGGGCATCTTGTTTTATGGCTTCGGTGTCACCCTACCCCACATGTTGCACGAAATGGGTTGGAGCACGACCGAGGCTAGCGGCGCTTACTCCATCGCCATGCTCATCAATGGCCTTATAGCGTTTCAAACTGGGCGCTGGCTCGACCGCAGCGGCCCGCGTGTGTTAATGACCCTCGGCTCGGTTGCTGCCACCTTGCTCACCTTGGCATGGGCCAATGTGCAATCGCTAACCGCTCTTTATTTGGTGTGGGCGGGTATTGGGCTGAGCATGTCGGCAGTGTTATACGAACCGGCATTTTGGGTGGTGGCGCGTTGGTTCGCCCGCAAACGCAGCCGCGCCCTCACCATCGTCACCTTTTGGGGTGGCCTCGCCAGCACTGCCTTCATTCCTCTCACCAATAGCCTCATTCAAGCCTATGGCTGGCGCTCGGCGCTCAGCATTTTGGCCGGCATTTTGGGCGTTTGCACCATCTTGCCTCATGCCCTGATGTTACGGCGCAGCCCCGAAGACATTGGGCAAGAGGTGGATGGCGGTCAAAGCGCCGAAGCATCAAAAAGCACCGGGGTGACATTAAAACCCCAAGCCTCATTCACCTCAGCCGAAGCCATGCGACGGCTCGATTTTTGGCTCTTGTTTGCCGCCTTTGCCCTCACCAACCTCACCGCAGGCGCGGTGGCGGCACATATTATTTCGTTGGCACTGGCACGCGGCATCAGCGCCAGCTATGCGGCGTGGGCCGCCGGGTTGGTCGGGGTGATGCAGGTCATCGGGCGGCTAACGCTTGCACCACTGGGGGATCGCTTTTCGCGCCGTGTCATGACTGCCTTCGTCATTTTGCTGCAAATGATTGGGCTAAGTGCGTTGCTTGTGTTTGGTAATGAAACGGGCTTGATCATTTATGTCATTTTCTTCGGCCTCGGTCATGGCACACTCACGCCCATGCGTGCCTCGCTCATCGCCGATATTTTTGGGGTGCGGGCCTATGGCGCGATCAATGGCGCAATTGGGGTTGGCTCGACCCTCGCTCGCGGCATCGCGCCAGTGACGATGGGCTGGCTAATTATGCAAAGCGGCAATTACGATTCGATGTTGTGGGTGCTGATCAGTGGGTCAGTATTGGCGGTGTTGGCGGTGTTGAGGTTAGAGCGCAGGTCATAGGTATTGTCAATCCACAAAATTTTTTGCATACAATCGCCCCCATGCGAATTGCATTTATTGCCGGTGAATACCCGCCCATGCAAGGCGGGTTGGGTGATTTCACCCGCGAGTTGGCCCAAAGCATCGCCGCTGCGGGTCACGAGACCCACATTCTCACCCGGCCCGCCCCACCCGCCGCCGCCGATGAAACGGTGAACGGAGTACATATTCACCGCAATATGCCAGCATGGGGCTGGCGCACCCGTCGCCACATCGAGGCCTTTATGCGCCAATGGCAGCCCGATGTCATCAATTTGCAATATCAAGCCGCCGCCTACCAAATGCACGGGGCCATCAATTTACTGGTTGGGCAGTTGGCAAAACGCTGTAAAACCGTCGTTACTTTTCACGATCTGCGCGTTCCCTATCTCTTCCCCAAGGCCGGGCCATTGCGTTGGCAAGCCATTTTGCATATGGCACGCTCGGCCCAACACGTCATTGTCACCAACGCCGAAGATGAAGCAACACTGCACAAGACCGGTCTGCGGCACGTATCGGTCGTGCCCATCGGCAGCAATATTGCCCCCGCCGCCCTGCCCCATTTTGACCCACACGCATGGAAAAGCAGCAATAGCATCGACCCAACGCTGCGCTTAATTGGCTATTTTGGCTTTATGAATGAGAGCAAAGGCGGCGAAACCCTGCTGCGAGCCTTGGCGCAATTGCGTGATCTCAACGTAGGGCTATTACTTATTGGCGGGCAACATGGGGCCAGCGACCCCACCAATATTGCCTATGCGAAGTATCTGACAGATTTAGAGGTCTCACTGGGGTTAACACCAGCGCCTCAACCCTCCGAGAGCTTAAAGACCTCAGAGATTTATCCTAGCATTTTCCGCACCGGCTTCATCGACGAGGCTGGCGTGAGCGCCGCGCTCAACACCTGCTCATGCCTAGCCCTGCCTTATCGAGATGGGGTGTCATTTCGGCGCGGCACGTTGTTGGCGGCGTTGGCCCATGGCTGCGCGGTGGTCAGCACCCAGCCACGTATCCATTTGCCCGAAGTGATTGACGCGCAAAATATGTTACTGGTGCCACCCGATGACCCAACGGCCTTGGCCCAAGCCATTCGCCGTGTGTTAAGCGACCCGGCCCTGTGCCAAACGTTACAGCAGGGCAGCCTTGCCCTCAGCCAACAATTTCAATGGGGCACAATCGCACAAAAGACGCTGGCATGTTTTTCTAATTTGACACAAAAGTAAGCAACTTAGAACAAACCCTAATCTCGCAACAAAACCCGAAAACCAAATTGCCCAAAATGATGGTCATGCGTAAACGCTTCGAAGATTTCTAGCGAACGCATCAATGCAAAAGAAGTGCAATCAGTATACGAAAATTGCTTATCTTTATACTGCTGATAAATATGCCATGCATTGCTTTCAAGTTCGTCAGTAATGCGAATCAGTGTCGCTAAATTAGATGCAAGCAGGCGGTTACCAAAATCAATAGCAGCCGCACGACTCACCGTAAGGCCTAAAAATGTCACGGTTTCGTCAAAAACAAAATTGGTCGTAACATAATGACACGATTCGCTCAACAAACGCTGATTAAGCAATATGGCGGCATTATGTCGTGCGTCTCGTTTGTAAAATAACGCCACCCACGCGCTTGTATCTACAAAAATCTGCCTCATGATGCAGTTGGACTACCATACAATATCTCGTCAATTTTTGCAGACAAATCAATATCAGCATTAGCATCATGACCTTCTATTGTAAACAATGGGTCTTCAGAAATATGAGCAGGAACGATTCGTGGGGCGAATCGATCAATCCATTCATAAACCAAAACCTGAACAGATTTACCCGTCAAAGCAGCTAACCGCTCCAATCGCGCATAATCTCCCTCTAATAACGGAATGGTTAATACTGTCATTTCGCCTCCATTTGCTTGATTATAGTGGTTTTGATATTTTCGATAAACTGTAACTTGCGGATAACACTCAGAGAACGTCGCCATCCAGGGCTGTTCAACAGTCGCCTCGTCATTCCCGCGAAAGCGGGAATCTATAACCAGACAGGCGTCGTTGGACTGGTTTGCCGCATTTTTGACCGGCCTCGTTATGGATCTCCGCTTTCGCGGAGATGACGGGTTAAGTGAAGTGCTGACTTTTGAACAGCCTTACGTCGCCATCCAAGATTAAACAGATACGCTAAAATCAACGCACATGAATTTAAAGCAATTTCTGGTCAAGGTCGGGGTTGCCAGCGGGGCATTTTTGTTGGCAATGGGGTTATGGTATGCCAACCTCAGCCCCATTGCCGCGCAAACACCAGCGCCGGTACAGGCAACCAACACCCCCGCCGCGCCAGCCGCCACCCCCACCCGCCGCGCCAATGAGTTGGCGCGTATCACCTCGCCGGTGCGTGAACAGGCCCTGCGTGGCAATATCAATATTGTCGGCTCGGCCACGTCACCGCGCTTCTCAAAATATGAGGTGGCCTATGCCTCCGAAACCCCCGGCACGCCGGGCAACTGGGTCATCATCGGTGGGGGCATTCAACAAGTCGATGGCGGGGTTTTGGCGGTATGGAATACGCGGGCAATCTCAGACAGCGGCTACGCCTTGCGGCTACAAGTGTTTAATATCGACAATACCATCAGTGAATCGGTGGTGCGTAATATTGGCATTTCAAATACCTTTGGCATCGCTGCGCCAAGCAGTGCCCAACCCGCCGCACCCATCGCCGCACCCGTGCTCACCCCCACCCCAGCCGCCGCCAGCATCAATTTGTCGCTCATCCCCAGAGGCTTTATGCAAGGGGTTTGGTATGCCATTTATGCTTTATTCGGATTAGGGGCCTATGTGTTGCTCAAAAAAGTGCTCGGTTTCTTATGGCGTTTAATCTTCCGCCGCCCCATTGATTATGGAAAATAACATCGACGATAAACAGGCTTGGCGCATCATTGTGGGTTTGGGCAACCCCGGCAAACAATATGCCGACAACCGCCACAATGTTGGCTTTCATGTGGTAGATAAATTAGCCGAAAAATACGGCCTAAAGTTTAACAAAATGCTCAATCGTGGCATCGCTGCCATCGGCGACATTGAGGGGCGCAGGGTGGTTTTGCTCAAACCACAAACATTTATGAATGAAAGCGGGGTATGCGTGTCGCCAACTTTCAAATTCTATAAAACAGACCCCAGCAACTTACTGATCATTTACGACGAGTTAGACATCCCGTTTGCCCAATTGCGGCTGCGCAAATCGGGCAGCGCCGGTGGGCATAATGGCATGAGATCGATCATCAGCAAGATCGTCACCCAAGATTTTCCACGGCTGCGGGTTGGCATCGGGCGCCCCCCCGGGCGCAAAGAAGCCGCCACGCATGTGCTCGAAGATTTCACCCGCGACGAAGTCATTGCCATGCGCGATGTGCATGACCGCGCCATTGCCGGCATTGTGTTGTGGCTCAATGAGGGCATTGATAAAGCCATGAACAAAGTAAATATGAAGTGATAGTGCGTTCGGCGAAAATTTGTTTTAATTTTCCCTATTTATTAAGAAGATACCTTCTTTGGTATACAATTGCATGTATATACTTTTGTATTCACATTTTGTTGTGCAACCCAAGGAGCAGCTATGCAAACAGCCATTGCAAAAATATTTATCAGCGGCAACAGCCAAGCGATTCGCTTACCCAAAGAATTTCGGTTCAACGTAAACGAAGTATATATTGTCAGATCAGGAGATAGTCTCATTCTCACGCCACACATGCAAACATGGCACGGTTTCATTGATGCCCTTAGTGGCGGCTTTAGTGATGACTTTTCTGTTCAGTCTAACTTGCCCGACGACACGCCACGAGAGGCGTTCAAGAGATCCGTTATATGCTCGATACCAATGCCTGTATCCAGATTATCAACGGGAACATAGCAATGCAGGCACGTTTATTACAACTGACCCCCGCTGAGGTCTGCATCTCGCAAATTGTGCGATATGAGTTAGCATTTGGTGTATGCCATTCGGCTCAGCCCGAAAAAAACCAAACTAAATTATCAGCCTTTTTAAAATACATTCAAGTGCTCGATTTCAGCACCGAACATGCCAATGAAGCGGCTCAAATTCGCTGTGAATTAACGAAGAAAGGGATCCCGATTGGGCCTTATGATACGCTCATCGCTGCACATGCCCGTGCGCTTGATCTGGTGCTGGTTACGCATAATACCCGTGAATTTGGGCGAATAGTCAGGCTAAAAATTGAAGATTGGCAAGAAAACTAACGCTATTTTTGCTCAATCAACGATCAAAATCGAATTTTTTGCCGTTTGCTTCCAGACCTGCACGGCGGCAAGGGCATCAGGCGTGCCAATTTGCAGCAATGCCAATACGATGTCAAACTGCATCCATTCATCATGGGTGGCATAAAGTGCCTCGATTAATGCCGACACGGCAGCGGCAGCGCGTAATTGGCCAAGTGCTTGCGCGGCGGCCATACGAATAAACCAATGCTCATTCTCACGCAGGGCATCGATCAATTCATCGACCGCCTCAGCCGCCAATAATGTCTCGATTGCGCGCCGCCGCGCTGGTAAATCAGGGCGGCGCAGGTCGGCCAATGCCATTTGTAAGCTAGACTCAGTGTTTGACATTACGGGTAAAATAAAATAACGGTTAATGATTAATGGTTAGGGGTTAATGGTTAATGGTTAATGATAAATGATCGGCATTCATCACTAATCATTAACCATTAATCATTAACCATTAACCATTAACGATTAGTCATTAAAAATATCATGATCGAACAACCTATTAAATTTGGAACCGACGGCTGGCGTGGACGCATTGCCGACGACTATACCTTTGCAAATGTGCGCCGCTGCGCCCAAGGTTATGCCCAATGGGCACTGCAAACCTATGGTGCGGGTAAATCGGTGGTAATCGGCCACGACAAGCGCTTTCAATCAGAAGATTTTGCCGCCACTGCTGCCGAAGTGTTAGCGGGCAATGGCCTCAAAGTGTTTTTGACCAACGGTGCCACCCCCACCCCCGTCATCGCCTTCGCCGTCCCCGCCACAAAATCGGTCGGGGCCATCAACATCACCGCTAGCCACAACCCACCCCAAGACAATGGCTTTAAAGTGCGCAACCACACCGGCGGGGCTATCGACCCTGAAGGCTTGGTCATCATCGAGAGTGGCATCCCCACCAGCGATGGGGTGAAATCGATGGACTATGACAAGGCCGTCAAAGCTGGCTTGATTGAGAAGTTTGATGCCAGCACCGACTACCTCGCAAACCTCAGCAAGCTGATCGACGTGCAACCGATCAAAGATGCCGGGCTAAACATTGTAATGGACGCGATGTGGGGCAACGGCGCGGGCTGGCTGACGGGGTTATTGGGTGGCGGCAAAACCACCATCCACGAAATTCACAACTCGCGCAACCCATCCTTCCCCGAAATGAAGCGCCCAGAGCCGATTCCGCCCAATGTCGATGTGGGGTTGGCGACTGGCGTGCGTATGGGCGCAGATTGTGTGTGCATCACCGACGGCGATGCTGACCGCTGTGGTTTTGGCGATGAACATGGCAAATTTGTCAACCAATTGCAAGTGTATGGCTTGTTGGCCTTGTATTTATTAGAATCACGCGGGCAACGTGGCGCGATTGTCAAGACACTCAGCACCACCACTATGCTCGACAAATTGGGCGCATTGTATGGCGTGCCAGTCTACGAAACGGGTGTCGGCTTTAAATATGTGGCCCCCAAGATGACCGAAACCGATGCCATGATCGGCGGTGAAGAGAGCGGTGGCTTTGCGTTTCGTGGCAATGTGCCCGAGCGTGACGGCATTTTGGCGAATTTGTATTTGCTCGACTTTATGGTCAAAACCGGCCTCAAACCATCGGGTTTGGTTGACCTGTTGTTTAGCAAAGTTGGGGCGCATTATTACGACCGAATCGACACGCGCTGCACCCCCGAACAACGCGAGCAAGTGAAGGCACGCTTGCGCTCGGCCCAACCCAGCACCATTGGCGGGCTGAAGGTGACGGGCAAAAACATGACCGATGGCTTTAAGTTTGTGATGGAAGACGGCGGCTGGTTGCTGGTGCGTATGAGCGGCACCGAACCCATCATCCGCGTCTATTGCGAAACCACGCATGGCGATCTCGTGCAACCCATCTTGGCCGATGGCGTGAAGATTGCGGGACTTTAAAAGTGGATAGTAGATAGCAAACTATCTACTATCACTATCTACTATCCGCCCGTCGCGCCAGCGCACGGCATTGGCACGGCGATTGATGCCGAGCAAGCGCCGCAGGGCACGGCGAAAATCATCAATATCGCCGGAGGCGTAATAGTGAGTGCGGCCCTGAGCGGGCGTGTCAGCCCCATCAGCCAAACCCGCTGCCACCCGCGCCACCTGACGTGCTACCGCAGGTGCAGGGTTGATGATGCGTACGGGTCGCTGGGGTGTTTGTGAATCACAAATTTTTTGCAACAGTGGCGCAATAAATGGGTAATGGGTGCAGCCCAGCACCAAGGCATCGGCTCCTTGTGCCAAAATCGGCTCGACCCAGCCGCGCAGCATGACCTCGGTTTTTGGGGTGTCGAGTTCACCCGCCTCGATCTGCTGCACCAAGCCGGCGCACACCTGCGTCAGCACCCGCACATTTTGGGTGTCGGCAAAGCGCGTCACCACCGAGGCAAACAATTCGCCCTGAAAGGTGACTTGGGTCGCCAACACACCAATCACTTTGGATTGGGTGATCTCGGCGGCAGGTTTGACGGCTGGCTCCATGCCGACGAAGGGGACATCAGGAAAACGCGCCCGCAGATATTTGAGCGCCGCCGCTGAGGCGGTGTGGCACGCAATCACAATCACCCGCGCCCCCTGCCCTAGCAAAAAGCGCGTCACCCCCTCCGAAAATTCGCAAATTTGCGGCATCGGGCGCGGGCCATACGGCACATGCGCCGTATCACCAACATACATCAGCCGCGCCGCAGGCATCTGTGCGCGTATTTCACGCAACACCGATAACCCGCCTACGCCAGAGTCGAAGATGCCAATCATAAAAGGAGAAAGCCATGAGCCATGAGCCTTGAGCTTTGAGCCTTGAGCCTTGAGCAAAACTATCAACTCTCAAGGCTCAAAACTCAAGGCTCATGGCTCATGGCTAATAAAGCAAATAAGGTGCGCGTTGTTGCTCAAAATGCTGGGCGATTTGGGACCAAGTCGCCATGATGTCGGGCACGGGCACATTGGCCGAGAGGGCATTGCGAATGTGAGCATTACCGGCCAGCAAATCAAAATGCGGACACGGCACGGGTAAATGATGCCCCTCCCACGAGGTCGGCAAAAATTCAAACTGATCGGGATGTAAGCGCCGACATGTCGCCAACATATGTAGCCCAACGGCGGTGGCGTTGAGCAAGTTACGATCGGTGACATGCACCTGCACGCCTTGGCAAGCGACCCCCAAATGTTTACTATAGGTGGGCGCAAAGACAACCGGCCTAAACCGTGCGCCGGGCAAATCGAGGCGATTGAGGGCCTCGGCCCACGCCCGCCCATTCATCCAAGGCGCACCGAGCCATTCAAAGGGATGGGTCGTGCCACGCCCTTCGCTCAGATTGGTGCCCTCGAATAAGCAGGTGCCCGGGTAAACGGTGGCGCAATCAAGGCTGGGTAGGTTGGGCGATGGCGTCACCCATGGCAGGGCGGTTTGGTCAAACCACAGCTCGCGTTGCCAGCCTTGCATCGGCAGAGTGCTGAGATTGCAGCCGATGCCAAACTCGGTGTTGATGAAACGCGCAAACTCGGCATTGGTGAGGCCATGCCGAATAGGCAAGGCATAACGCCCAACAAAAGACGAAAACGCCGGATCGAGAATATTGCCTTCGATCTGCACCCCGTTGATGGGGTTGGGGCGGTCTAGCACCAACACCTCTACGCCGTGTTCGGCGGCGGCTTCCATCACATAACTCAGCGTGTAAGCATAGGTGTAGTAGCGGCAGCCGACATCTTGAATGTCGTAAATGAGCAAATCGATGTCGCCCAACATTTCAGCAGTGGGCTTTTTGTGCTCGCCATACAGGCTATACACCGGCAGGCCGGTGGCCTCGTCGATGACGCTGCCGATGGTCAAGGCGTCTTGCACCTCGCCACGTGCGCCGTGTTCGGGGCCAAATAGGGCACGCACGGTCACATCGGGCAGGGCGCAAATGGCATCGACCATCGAGGTGAGGTCGCGGGTGATGCCGGTGGGGTTGGTGATGATGCCGATGCGTCGCCCACGCAGGCAGGCGGGGTCGGCGAGCAGACGGTCGAGGCCGGTGAGGGTTTGCATGGGATAGCGATTTTAATGGCAAGTTGGCGCTGGGTTTGAAATGTCGTCAGGCAAACCTCGGCTACCTTACAATCATTTTGGTTGGCTTCAAGCCATAAAATTCACTGGCGAGAAACGGCAAATTGGCGAAGGTATCATATCTTTACACAAATTTATCAAGATTGAATTAAAATTTACCATAACGTTATATCGGGTTAAACATTTTCTAATAATCTTTAGGCCTATAGGCCAAATAATCATTGCAGAGACCTATGATATCCTCTTGATAAAGAAAACGGCACAGGTGCAGTCTGCCTTTGCCCTATTTTGTCAAAATACAATGAATGGGTCTCTTGCGTTTGATCAACCAAAATTAAATCACGCATTTATTCATTCACTCATTTATTCATTTTCTAATAAAAGGAAACCAATATGTCTGACCAATCAACTCCAACTGCTGATCACAGCACATTCTATACACCATCGGCTGAGGTCGTGAGCCGCGCCCGTGTGCAAAATTGGGAGGCCCTTAAGGCTGAATCGGATGCCGACCCAATGGGTTTTTGGGCCGCCCGTGCCAACGAATTGGGCTGGTATCAAAAATGGGACACCGTGCTGGACGACAGCAACAAGCCATTCTTTAAGTGGTTTGTGGGTGGAAAAACCAATATTGTGCATAATGCCATTGACCGCCACCAAAGCACCCACCGCAAAAATAAATTGGCCTATATTTGGGAAGGTGAAGACGGCAGCCAGCGTTTTGTCAGCTTTGCCGAACTCAACACCGAGGTGAGCAAATTTGCCAATGTGTTGAAGGGCTTGGGTGTGAAGAAGGGGGATCGTGTCACCATTTATATGGGGCGCGTGGTCGAATTGCCGATTGCCATGTTGGCCTGTGCCAAATTGGGGGCCATTCACTCGGTGGTGTATGGTGGCTTTTCAACCGAGGCACTCAAGGGCCGCATTCTCGATTCGCAGAGCACAGTGCTGATCACCTGCGACGGCGCTAATGTGAGCGGCAAACGTATTGAACTGAAGGCCATTTGTGATGGCGCGATTGATGCCGAATCACCCATTAAAACCATGGTGGTGTATAAGCGCACCGGTCACGATGTGCCAATGGTTGAAGGGCGTGATTTTTGGTGGCATGATTTGATGAAAAACGCCAGCCCGAAGTGTGAAACCGAGGTGATGGATGCCGAAGACCCGATGTTTATTTTGTATACCTCGGGCAGCACTGGCAAACCCAAGGCCTTGGTGCATACACATGGCGGTTATAGCGTTTATACCTATACCACCTTCCGCTATGTTTTCGATATTCAAGATGAAGACCGCTATTGGTGCGCCGCCGATCCGGGCTGGATCACGGGCCATAGCTACATTGTGTATGCGCCGCTGATGAATGGCGCAACCAGCATTATCTATGAGGGCGGCCCCAGCTACCCTGCACCCGATCGCTGGTGGAACATCGTCGCCAAATATGGCGTGACGATTTTGTATACCGCGCCCACCGCCATTCGCGGGCTGATGCGCTTTGGCGCAGAATGGCCTGCCAAGCATGACATGTCGAGCTTACGCTTGCTCGGCTCGGTGGGTGAACCAATCAACCCCGAAGCATGGCGCTGGTTTTATGAGAATATTGGCGGCTCGCGCTGCCCAATTATGGACACGTGGTGGCAAACCGAAACCGGCGGCTTTATGATTACGCCAACGCCAGTGGTGCCGCTCAAACCCGGCAGCGGCACCCGCCCCTTCTTTACACTCAAGGCTGAGATTGTGGATGAGAATGGCGAGGCCGTTGCACCTGAAACCGAAGGCTACCTCACCATTCTTGGGCCTTGGCCCGGCATGGCCCGCACCATTTATGGTGATTCAGCTCGTTATGCGCAAACTTATTGGTCGCGTTTCCCGGGTCGTTATTTCACCGGCGACAGCGCCCGTATGGATAAGGATGGCTATTATTGGATC
>CAMDWA010000096.1 GCA_945877855.1 Thermoflexus hugenholtzii JAD2
TTAAGATGGCATGATGCCGCGTCAGCAAGTCAGGCAATTCAGCCGGGAAGCGCTGTGCCAATGCGGCACTGCCTTCGATATCGGTAAATAAAAAGGTGACGATGCCAGTGGGCAGGTTCATACGTTAACGAATAGCAACACACATGTCATATCGCAAAACTAGCGTTTCTCCAACAATCGTAAAGCTTCATCAGCCGCATCGAGTGGAGAAAGCATCTGCCCTATTTCCCATGCCATCTGAAGCCGCGAGACATGCAATCCCGACTGGATAATTGCAACAGTTTGGTCGAAAAGGGATTCGCTTGTCCCCAGGTACGCGCCATATTGTTTGCGTGAATAATAGGCAGCCGATGTTAGGGTTGTCGCTTCTTCAAGTCTATCATGTTTCAGGCAATAAAGGGCTAGGGTCACTAACCCCATTGGAATATCAATGACACCTTTGTTGCGCTTGCATGTATCGAGACCTTCAATTACTATTTCGCGGCTTTGGGCATATTGCCCAACTTCCATCAGCAGACGAGCATATATGAAGCAAACACGTGAAATAAAAAAGAAAATCGTATTTCGCGCATGCCTCATACACATCTCAGCCAATGGCAACATATGGGTCCAACTCTTATTAAATTCGGCTAATTGCAACTTGTAAACACCGAGTGCAATTATTCCTTCGATGTAATGGGCCATGTTGGCAGCATCAAATCCAATTTCACCATATTTAATTGCATTTTCGATATCACCCAATTTAAAGGAAGCAATCCCTAGCCCCAAATGTAGCATTGCATATTGAGGTTGATTGCCAATTTGCGCTGCAATTTGGCATCCTTCAGCAGACAATTGTCTAATTTCAGCGATTTCAGCCAGCGTCAATGACATTTGCGAATAAAATAGCTTACGTACCGGGGTAAACAAAAGCAGCATATGCTGAAATGGCGGTGCGAGATGACGTCTCGGCAGCGCCCGTGCCAACATTGCATCACATTGTTTAGTGTATCCCATTACATATAGCAAACTAGAAGCCCCACCAACAATTCTGACTTCTATATTTGCCCCGATTTTTGGGTCAACCGTTGATAAATGACTCCAGTCAATTGCTGCTTGTAAATTACCAATATTCTGCTCTAACCAAGGTCTGAAACGTCTATTTTCAAAATCAGGGCTAAAATCCGACTTCCATATCTTTTCAATAGATTTCACTTTTTCACCATAGGTTAAAGTCAAATCTTCAAATTCGCCGCTATCACGATGATTGTTTACATTAATTATGCCCTGTGTGATCTCTAATAATGAACAAAAATGAGTGGCATGCCGATGACCAACAATTTGGCCTTCATTATGATGATGCATCTGAACCAAAGCATACTCGCGAATCAATTCATGCATACTGTAACGTGACCCAGCATCAAGCCCAGGCGTGTGTCTGAGCATGTGGGTTTCAATCAGGCGCCATATTGCATCTTCTACTGCATCTTCGTCATATGAGAGTCTATCGTCTTCAATTGCACACACCATACCAATATCAAACAAAGTTGCCCCACCAATAAACGCCCCCATCCGACGAAATATTCGTTGCTCAAAATCGTTCAGCAATTCATAGCTGCGGTCCAACATGATTTGTAAGACATTCTCCCGTTTGCGGGTGTTTGGGTTACGAGCTGTTAGATTTTTGAGCGGGAAATCCAAGCGCAACAATATCTCCTTAGCAGATAGAAACTGCAACTGGCTCGCTGCTAATTCAATAGCCAAAGGTATGCCCTCGAGCCGTTTGCATATAGCACTGATCGCGTCGGCATGAGTGGCAGCTTGCGCAGCGTAGTCAACCACCCCCACCACCGCCTGTGCCCGTGCCCAAAACAGGTCTTGCGCCCATGCACCCGCCAGCGGCGATAAAGCAAACGTTTGCTCACCCGCTACCCGTAAGGCCACGCGGCTGGTGATGATTATTTTGAGGTGACTCGTCATCTGCAACAGCCGCGTTAACTCGTGCCCGGCCTCGACAACTTGCTCAAAGTTGTCGAGCACCAACAGCAGCACTTTGTCGCGCAGGTGCTTAACCAACACATCAAGGCCAGCGCCCCCGCCCGAATCTTGTAGCCCAAATGCCCGTGCAATGCTGGGAATGACCAAGTCTGCATCGCGCACCGGCGCAAGTGACACATACATCACCCCATCGGCAAAGCTGGGCGCAACGTGTGCCGCCACCACCTGCGCAAAATGCGTCTTGCCCATGCCACCCATGCCCGTGAGGGTGATTAGCCGGTTGGCGGGTTGGCTGAGCAGGGTTTGCACCTGTGCCAATTCGGCCTCGCGCCCAATTAACGGCGTGAGGTTGGCTGGCAAGGTGTTTACGGCGGCGTTGGCGGTCTTGAGTGGCGGGAAGTCAGTTCGTAGCTCTGGCGCAACCGGTTGCCACAGTCGTTCTGGCTCAGTCAGCCCCTTCAGCGCATGTTCGCCCATGTCACGCAGGGTCACACTTGGCGGCAACTCGGGGCGCACAAGCTGGGCGCTGCTGTGCGATATCAGCACTTGCTCGCCATAGGCTGCCGACATCACACGTTGGGTGCGGGTCAGGGTGAGATAACCAACATAACCGCCCGCCTTCTCTTCAATGACCCCGGCCTGGGCCGCGCCGGTATGGATGCCCATGCGCACGCGCATGATTGCGCTGCCCCAATTCTCGCGCTGCAACTGACGTTGGGCCGCGATAGCCGCGTTCAGCGCATCCCATGGGGTGAAAAACGCCGCCGAAAATGCATCGCCGATGATCTGGAAGACATGGCCGTTGTGCGCTTGGATGGCGGCATTTAAGATGGCGTGATGCCGTGCCAGCAAGTCGGGCAATTCGGCCGGGAAGCGCTGGGCTAATGCGGCACTGCCTTCGATATCGGTAAATAAAAAGGTGACGATGCCAGTTGGGAGGTTCATATATTATTGCGGGTATCTATGTGGCCCGCACGAAAAAATGTGCAACTTGACAAATGTTGACAAAATTGTCAATTCGGTGTTTAGCCCGTTGACATGACGTTTATAACATCATAATATTTCTTTTATCATTATACTGAACAGGTGTATGAAATGGGCTTTTATTGACCCCACTCAGACCTAATACTGAGATCACCATCCTCCATCTCTTTAAGGGATGGAGGATGGTGATCTCGGCAAAACCTATTTTCACCACAAAAACTATTTTTATGTCCCTTAATCGTATCATCTCAATAATTCGGGGTAAATCCCAAAGGCGTAATGCCGAACTCACTATATGACCTTTGCGGGCAGGGGCAAAGCCCCTGCCCGCAAAGGTCATATAGTGAGTTCGGCAAAAATTTGTTTTACTTACCCTTGTTTTTTGAGGTGATACCCTTAATGCTTAAAGGGACCCAACTGAGCATAAAGATGGCAAAAAAAGACGTAATTAGCTTTGGCATGTGGCTGCAACAAAGGCGCAAAGCCCTAGATTTGACTCAAGCTGCCTTGGCAGACTTGGTGCACTGTACGCCAACTTATTTGCGCAAAATTGAGGCCGAAGAGCGCAAACCATCGGCTGAAATGGCGCTGCTGCTGGCGCAATCATTAGGGGTGGAGCAGACAGACCACGAAGCCTTTGTTGCATTTGCGCGTGGCAGCATGTTGGCGTTTTCACAACAAGCGACACTAAAACTAAACACCTCGCCATGGAAACCCGATTCAAGTCCAAACAACGACACCATCGATCAACCCTTTGTGGGGGCAGACAAACACATCCCCCAGCCACAGCACAATCTACCCATAAAAAGCACGTCGCTGGTCGGGCGCAACCATGAAATAGCATACATTGAACAGCAATTTTTAAACAAACAGGTGCGCTGGGTTACGCTCTTGGGCGAAGGTGGCATCGGCAAGACACGAGTAGCGCTGGCAATGGCGCAGCGCATGGTGCATAAAACGCCCGAGCGTTTTTACGATGGTGTTTTTTGGGTGTCGTTAGATACCCATAACAACCCATCTGCGCCCAACCCAGCTTTACCCAATGCAATCAACAACACCACCGATGTCGAGAAATCGTTGGCAAACCGAATTGCACGCGCCCTCAATTTACACATTACCGAAAACACCCCTATTACGGCTGCGCTACATGCCCATTTGCACAATAAAAAAATATTGATGGTGCTCGACCAATTTGAAGGGCGGGTGGCAGCGCGTGAGTTTGTGTGGCAAATGCTCGAACAAGCCCCCGAACTCGCGATTTTGGTCACTTCGCGCGAGAAGCTCAATATGAGCGCTGAACATGTTGTGCGTTTGCATGAGCTTTCGAGCAACGATAGCGAAATGTTATTTATAGACCGTGCCCAGCAAACCAATGCAGATTTTGAGCCGGATGTGCCCACACAAAGCAGCCTAAAAAATATTTGTGCGCTGTTGCACGGCTTGCCATTGGCGATTGAACTGGCGGCAGCCTGGACACATGTGATGACGTGCGAAGAGATTGCCGACGAGATTAAACGAGATTTATCTTTTCTCTCGACCCCCTTGCACGATGTGCCCGCCAGCCAACGTTCGATGCAGGCGGTGTTTGAACATTCGTGGAAATTGCTTGCGCCCGACGAGCAGCAATTGTTGGCGCAACTCACGATATTCAGAGGCGGGTTTACCCGTGCGGCAGCCATACAGGTGTGCAATTGCAATGCGTTACAACTCGCGGCACTGGTCGATAAATCGTTGGTGGCGGTATCGCGCTTAGGACAATATGCCATGCACCCACTCATAGCACATTTTGCCAGCGATAAATTAACCCAATGGCAAGCTGTGGCGGCACAAGGTGCGCACAAACATTGGCAATATTATGCTGAATGGCTATATCATCTGTCGCCCGGGCTAAATGATGAACGCCAGCAACGCACTTTGCGCCAAATCATTGACGAATTTGACAATATTCGCAAGGCTTGGCACTATGCCATTGCCCACAATTACAGCACGTCGTATTACAAAATGGGCTGGGCGCTTAGCCGTGTGTGCGATATGCAAGGCTGGTATGAAGCATATGCGCCCTTATTTCGTCAGGCGGCGCTCAGTATCGTGGCGGTTGAAATCACAACAGCCGAGCAGGCGCTTATTTTGGGTTGTGTTTTAACCTATTTAGCCATGTGCGAGAGCAATATGCCCAATGGCTCAAACGATGCGGTAAATACAATGACACGGGTGCTGAGTTTGTTACGCAGCACGCAAAGTCTCGACAATGCCAAACCCCACTTGGCCTACGCACTCTGGTTGTTTGCCGCCATTGCCAGACGCATGGGCATTTTTGAGCAAGCGATTGAATGGAGTCAAGCCGCGCTTGATCTATATACCCAATTGGATAAGCTAACCGGCGACCTAGAACGAAGTTGGGGGATTTGCGTTAGCCAATTGGCACTGGGCGAAAGCCTGGTTGATGCCAAACAAGAAGCCGCAGCCAAACCACATTTTGAGCAAGCCCTTGCTATTGCCCAACGGCTCAATTTGCCGCGTGCCATTGGGCTATGTTGGTATGGTCTGGCTTGTGTGTGGCACGCCGCTGGTGATTTGGACGGCACAAAGATGGCACTACAACAGGCCCTTGACACTTACCCTGCCGAGGCCAACCAAGTGGGCAGAGCAAAAATACAACAATTATTGAAAACTGTGGCTGCATCATATCCACTCAATAGTATCGGATAAACTCAGAAGAGGAGCTTCGTAACATAAAGTGATAAGGACAGGTTTTGACAATATTTCTTTTAGTTAGCCACTCTTTACATGTTAGCCACCTACTTGCCCCGCGACCGCTTGCTGTCAATAAACAGACAAAGCAACTTGCCCAACCATTGTAGCGGGGCGGCCTTGTTTTCCGACTTGTCGGGGTTTACACCATTGACCGAACGCTTGGCCCGTGAACTGGGCGAAAAGGCCGGTGCCGAAGCGTTACTGCACTTGCTGAATGAGGTGTTTGACGGCATAATCCATGCAGTACATAGGCATGGGGGCAGTGTAATCGGCTTTGCCGGTGATGCCATTACCTGTTGGTTTGACAGTGGGCAAAGCAACCCCAACGCCGACTTGACCTCAATGGTCAAGCAAGCTACTGCCTGCGGCTTTGCTATTCAGGTCTTCATGCAACCTTACATGGTTGACCCAACAAAAAAACTAACCGTAAAAGTGGCGATTGCCGCAGGTACAGCGCGGCGCTTTGTGGTGGGCGATGCCAATATTCATTTTGTAGATGTGCTAGCCGGCCAAACCCTGCAATACATGGCTATGGCAGAGCATTTGGCAAGCCAAGGCGAGGTGGTGCTGCACAAAACAGCAGCCCAACTGATTGCCGCCAACCTTGAAATTGGCGAATGGCGCCGTGATGCCGAAAGTCAGCAGATGTTTGCCCATGTTAGCGGCCACCATATTAGCAATATAAACCTATACGATGATACGCCAACGGAAGCCAATGACAAGGCTAGATTGGCCCAATGGGTACAACCGGCTGTATTGCGGCGGCTAAACCAAGCAGGCGAGGGCTTATTGGCTGAATTTCGCCCATGCTGCATGTTGTTTTTGCGTTTCGAGGGCATTGATTATGATGGTGACGAGGCAGCGGGCACAAAGCTAAACGCCTATATTTGCTGGGTACAACAGGTCATTAGCCGCTATGGTGGCACACTTATTCAATTAACTGTCGGCGACAAAGGCTCATATTTATATGTGGCTTATGGCGCGCCCAATGCCCACGAAGACGACGCGCTACGCGCAACCTTGACCGCGCTAGAACTGCGTGCGCCCCCCGCCAACTTCAATTACATTGGTTTGCCCCATATTGGCCTAAGCCGGGGGCGGGCTTATGCAGGGGCTTATGGCGCAAGCAGCCGCAAAACCTATGGTGTGTTGGGTGATGAGACCAATCTAGCGGCACGCCTAATGTCATATGCCCAAGCCGGGCAAGTGGTGATGAGTGAACGCATTGCCCAAGGGGTGACCCGCAGCGTTGCCAGTACCAGCGTCCAGTTTTATATACGCCTATTGGGGGCAATCCGGGTCAAAGGCAAAGCCAATCTGCTCAATATATTCGAGCCAATTATTGGCACACCGCCTGAAATAGCAGAAACGCTGTCGCCCAGCACCCAATTGATAGGGCGTGATGCCGAACTAAGGCGGCTTGATGGCTGGCTAAACGATTGCCTGATCGGAAATGGGGTATTAGGCCACGTGACTGCCGAATCGGGCATGGGCAAAAGCGCACTGTTAAAAGCCCTCATCACCCAAGCCCAACGGCGTGGCATACGAACGGTGATTAGCGCAGCACAACGTTTTGGTGAGCAAGCCGATTATGAAGCATGGCGCGGCGTGTTTATTGTGTTGTTAAACCTTGCCCCAGCCGAATTATTGCCCGACCAACTGTTGGCGGTATTGCAAACGCGGTTGTTGCCAACGCAACCACAATGGCAAATGCGCTTGCCATTATTGGGCGATGTATTTGGCGTGGCGTTGCCCGATAACGATTTTACGCTGGGGATGGAGCCACGAGTGCGACAGCAGGCTGTGTGCGGGCTTTTGATCGAAATATTACAAGTATTTGCGCCACCGGCGCTGTTGGTGGTGATAGACGATGCGCAATATTTGGACGAACTATCGCAAGCATTTTTAAGCACACTGGCAAATGTCATCCCCAGTTTGCCGATAGTGTTGAGCATCGGCTATCGCACCCAAAGTGCGCAGCAAAATGCGTCTGATACGCTGGGTAAGCTGCCCAATAGCCGCATTATCTTATTAACTGCATTGCTCCCCGATGCCGCCCGTGCCTTGGTGAATGGACAATTTGACGGCAAAGCGGTCAGCGAATTAATTGACACCGTTACGTCACATGCCCACGGCAACCCGTTTTTTATCGTCGAATTGGTAGATTCCTTGCACAATTCGCGGGCTGTGCAAAAAAACGCGGCGGGAGATTGGGAAATTGATGTGTACGCCAGTTTGGAATTGCCCGAATCGATGCAAGGCATGATATTGGCGCGGGTTGACCATTTGCCCGAAAACCAAAAACCAACCCTGAAGACTGCCAGTGTCATTGGCAATAAGTTTGAACGCACGGTGTTGGCGCAGGCACATCCGGCCAAATTGGGCTTAAAAGATATTATTCAGCATTTAGACGAATTAAGAAAGCGTGAATTCTTAAGTAGCTCGGCACAAGCTGGGGTATTTATGTTTCGTGATGTCTTGACACACGAAGGCGTATATGACGCACTTCTTAGCCATCAACAACGTGATTTACACCGCAATGTCGGGCAAGCGCTCGAAAAATTGCAACCAGAGGCGATTGAACGGCTGGCGTATCACACTTATTTGGGCGAAGACTGGAATCGTGCCTTGCGTTACCAAACATCGGCGGGGCGGCGCTCGCAAGCCTTGTTCGCCAATCGACGGGCGATCGATCACTTTACCAAAGCCCTCATTTGCATTGACCGCACCCCCGAAGAAGAACCCATTGCCGAAGTGCTAGAGCTAAAGTTGCGCTTAGGCGAATTGTTGGTGACGGTTGGCGACCATGAACACGCCAGCGATATTTTGAACGAAGCGCTGAAGGTGGCCGATAGCATTGGCGATGCAGAATCATATGCCAGTGCATGTCGTTGGCTGGCGCGTTCATACGAGGTGCGCAGTGATTATGATACCGCCTTAAAATGGATTGACGATGGCTTGCTGATGGTGCAAGATGAGCTAAGCATAGAGCGAGCCGAGCTACTGATGCAAGCTGGTCTGATTGATAACCGGCAGGGACGACCAGCGCAGTCGTTGCGACGCTGTTTGCAAGCCCTGCATATTGCCGAGTTGCTAGACGCGACGGTGGTGCAAGCCAAAGCCCAAAATCTGCGTGGGCAAATCAAAATGACCGCTGGCAAATTTGCCAAAGCCCTTGAACATTTTGAGATCGCATTGGCATTGTATGAAGATGCCAAGCATGTGAGCGGGCAAGCGCTCATTCACAACCAGATTGGGCGCTTTTATTTAGAAACTGGTCAATTGGCAGCGGGGGCCGAGCCATTTCAACAAGCGCAGCGCCTGTTTAATGATATGGGCGATTTGTATCGGCGTGGGTTTGTTGAGAATAATTTGGGTGAAATTGCCCGAAAACAAGGTGAATGGCAGACAGCGTTGCAATATTATGAAACATCGCTGCGGTCGATCAGCTTAAGTGGCGGGTCAGCCTTTGCTATTGCGGTTTTGCATAATAACATTGGCTCGGTCTATACCCAACTAGGGCAATTAGACCTAGCGCGGCAACATTTGAATAAGGCACTGGTATTGTGCGAGCAAGCAAAATCACGATCTTGGTTGCCTGAAATTTATCGGCATTTGGCCGAGGCGGCGCTGCAAGATAATTTGGCATTGGCGCAACAACATGCCAACCACGCGCTGACCCTCAGCCGCGAGTTGGGGCAAAAAGGCGAAGAAGGCAGCATTTACCGTGTGTTAGGTCAGATTGCACTACATACCGACCGCGCCCAGGCGTTTAATTTGATAAGCGAAAGTATTCGTATTCAACAATCGCTCGATAATCAATATGAGCTTGGCTTGAGCCAAGCGGTGTTGGCAATGATGTAGTGCCGATTTTACTATGCCTAGTATTTTCTAAAAAACGTAATGCCGAACGCACTATAGCTTGCGTCAACGCCTATGACGCAAGCTATAGTGCGTTCGGCGAAAATCTATCTGACTGGCTACTAGTGCTCTAACTTTCTAAAGATGTAGGGCAATGCCGGATACCGTCATCTCCGCGAACGCGGAGATCCATAACTTGGCAGGCCAAAACGAATAATTTCGTTCAAATTATGCCTGTCAAGTTATGCCTATCAAGTTATGGATTCCCTCTTTCGAGCTGATCGTTGCACAGAACTTTTGTTCAAGGTTCAAGCAAGCGAACGCCAGCGACCCAGGTAGATAAAGTCTGCCAACCCGCCCAAAGCGTGCGCCAGCCGGGTGGATTTTTTAAGGGTTGACCAACATAACCGCCTAAACGTGCAACGACCAACCAAAACTGGTTGAGGGTAAGAATCTCCTTGAGCTTGAAGTGTGCAATCAGTAACCGGAGCATCAGTGGATCGATAAGGGTTGTGGCAGGGAGGTCAGGGGTAAGACGAGCTGCTTGACGAAGTTGCAGGAGTCGCACCGCAATCGGCGCGGCAAAGCCTAACAGATTCTGTAAGTCGAGGGCCTGATCAAGCTGACTTTGTTCGTAACGGCAACCTGTTTTAAGACACATATGAAAGTCTTCAATCAGCCAGCGGCATTCATAGTATCGAATCACTTGCTGCGCTTGTTCAGCGTTGGTCACAGGAAGTGAGGTGAGCACAATCCACTCCACCTGTTCCGCCCCTGGCGGCGGATTTGGCTCCCACACCCGCACCACATTGAGCTTCAAGGGATGACAATTCTCCCCTTTAACATGCAGCGAGGGTTGCACTTCAACCGCACACCAACTCATCACCATTTGCGCACGACGTTTGGGCGATTTGCTTGTCGCATCTACTTCTACCCAATAACTGGGGGCACTGGGATTGGAGGGCAAGCTGCGAACCCGATCTATCAACTTGGCGCATTCACTTTCCTTTGTCTCTAACTTCCGATTCCAACGTCCGCGCACGACGAAATGACAGCCATATTTCAAACATAGCCCCATATACTCAAACACATCGCTCTCTCGATCACTCACATGCACCCATCTCGCATTGGCAGGAGCCAGCCCGATCGATTTCACCCCATTTTCCCAAACCGCTCCTTCAGCTCCTTCGCTGCGTCGTCCCCCATTGTGCGCCGACTTGCCATCGGCACGAATGATGACCTCCACATGCCCCAATCCCAGCACTTCTTTGCTCTGTGCTTCAACTGCCAACACACTATGCAACAGCATCCCTTGCTGTTGCCGCGATCCAACTGATCCTATCCCCTTCGTTTTGGCATGTGCACTGAAATCCAATACGCTCCCGTCGTGAATCATCAACACCACTTGCCCTGCTTCGCTTCGCTTGCCTGCCTCCTTTCGTGTCTCCTCTAAATGGGGTCTGATTATCTTTTCCATCGTTACCTTTCGATTATTCAATAATCTATACGCTCCGACTAAGTTGCTACGTCCGCCCATTTGCTTAGGCAATCCCATGTCAGGATTTTGTCCCATCCTCATCCCTATCTCCACCGCTCGCGCCGTCAGGCGTTTATCTCCTAACTCACTTCCACTCCACTGTCTTTCTGCCCATGTCTTTATCTCTAGTTCCATTCTTCAAGTTTATCTTCCTTTTGTAGAATTTATGTTCTGTGCAACGATCAGCTCTTTCGAGGGAATGACGAAGTCCTACATCTTTAGAAAGTTAAACTACTAGCGTCTAAAAACCATTGGCAAATAAAATTGCATTGGTCTTTGGGTGCGCACGCGCAAACGTTCGCTACTGGTCGGAGTCTGATTTTCAACCGATACCGCCTCTACCCATACATCATGGGCATCTTCCAAATTGGTCGCTAGGTTTTTCAATTGATCAAGCGTCATCGGGTCGGTTACATTACCATCCGCATCTATGGCAAATTCATATGAGATAACCTCGTCCCCGGTCTGAATATCTGCTACTTTTACGGCTAGGGTTGTCTCTGAGTTATTTTCGCGGTTTACGATTTTTGCATTCCAGTGCGCTAGTACAACCACAAGTGCGTTGTCGTGGTTATCTTGCAGTTTCCGATCTGCACCATGGGTGCCGTCATCCACTATCCATGCAGTATTCAGCAAAAGCTGAATTGGGAATATCGCTAGGCCTGTACGAACAGCAAATTTGACACTGCGATTTTGATTGTCATTTGGGATCGCCCCCGCGACAAACTGACATAAGTCGCCCGAACACGCCCAGCCTGGCGTGCTGGCATTTGCCTCAAATGACGTGCCATACGGTATTCGTTCGATCAACCGAACACCGGTGGCGGTTGTAACCCCATTATTCTCATAACTCAATGTAAAAGTTAACAATTGGTTAGGCCCAACCACCACACGGTTGACATACTTCTTTATCGTAAGGTTGGGGCGCAGGTGCGGTGCCGTTGTACTTGTAGGAGTGGGTGGCACAGGTGTGTTTGTAGCCGTCGGTGGGAGAGGTGTGTTCGTAGCCGTCGGTGGCACAGGTGTGTTTGTAGCCGTCGGTGGGAGAGGCGTATTCGTAGCTGTCGGCGGCACGGGTGTGTTTGTAGCTGTCGGCGGCACGGGCGTTGAGGTCGCGGTGGGTGGAATAGGGGTGGGTGTCGGCGTACTAAGATCGGGGCAAGCAGGAAACTGGCCCACAAATGCATTGCCATGATCTAAAAATAATGCCACATTGCCGTTTGCATCTACTGCTTGCGGAAAAAACTCAATATCGCCACAAAAATTGCCAGTTACGATCTGTTGGGCTAAACCTAAATCAGCGTTATAAGGCAGCTCAAGTTTTGTCCAAGTAAATTGATTACTTGATCGGTATAACATCACCACCCGCATAGAAGGATCATCATCATCATTACGCGCCGTAACGGTAACCGTAAATTTATTGGTTTCGGCAAGCATATTTGCCCCCCAAATAAATGGGGGAACAAAGTCGGATGTGGCCGTAATGAACGAATGAAACACTTCTAGTGGCAAATCACTATATAAACGTTGGATCCCAATAGTTGGGGTTACCGGTTCTGGTGAATTGGCACGAAACTGACCAGGAACCACTAGCAACTTGTCAAAAATCTCACCATCGACTGTTAATAAACGATTCATCACAGCAATGCGATCGGGATACCAGCCTGTATTTGGATGTGGATTTTCGATAGTGGAATACACTTGGTCAGTGACCGGTCGCGAAATGGCAGGGTTAATATTTTGAATATCTGTAAATGTGCCACCTAACATCAACACACCATGCGATACCATGCCCTCTTGTTTAGCATTGCGTGTTATTTTTGGCTCGATAGGATGCCACCCCGATACATGCATGTCTACTTCGCTTGCAATGGTGTAATACACCCCTGAATCTGCATTCACAGCGGTGTAATTCACCGATAGTGCGACAAGTGTCGATGTCGTAGTGGTAGATTGAGCAACCCGCCCATAGGTATTAGAATCAGGTTTTTGGGGGGCAAAAATAGATGGAAATCGCTGATGACTATCGGCATTCAACGTTTGGGCGTTTGCAGCTGCGCTACCAAATTGCACCATGCGCATGGGCAAGCCATACAACGTCATAATATTCACCGCTTTGGCATCATAATCGGTAAGTGCCCCAGCACTGCGGCTATTGTAATATTCCAATTTTGCGCGGCGCAGCGCGTCACCAATTGGCACTTTTTTGCCAGCACTCCCTGCCGTTAATTCTTCGGCAAACAATGTCGAAAGCCGTTCGGAATAGTTGACTAGGGTCGAATCGCCATAACCAAAACCCAAATTGCCCACAAATGTGGCCCCACGCCGCGCAAACGCTTGTGCCCAATCGGTGGCGCGAATAGGATCGGTTGTGGCATTATCAGGTGCGGTTAAGCCAGAATGACAGCCCACCGTAAACACCAACACACCACTATAACTGACCGTCGGCACAACTTCGGTTGCTAAATTTTGGGTACCAGGTGGGAAGGGGAACAATCGGTAATGCTCAAAATGGGCGTTGAGTGAGATGAGATTAAAATTTGCACCGGGGTTGTTGAACAACTTGTTGTTTAGATCGGTGTCCGTCCAAGTATCGTTTATTAACGTGCCATCTACGGGAATACCTTTTGCCATAAATTGCTGCTCGATCGAGTGGGCTGAGTCGAGCAAAAAGTCGTAGCCAGTAACCAGCGCATTATTTGCTACGATCACGGGAGTGGTCAGAAAGTCATCGATGGCGGCGGCAATCTCGATCGGGCTTTCGACCAAGCGCCCTACAGCATGGTCTGGTAAATACATCTTGCGTCCAGCAATTGTGCGCACCAGTTGGTCAACGTAAACATCATCGCTTAAATAAAAGCGGGCGTTTGCAGCTTTTCGAATCGGTTCGGACACGGCTGTATTTGCATATTTAAATTCATTTGCTATTTGTGCCAAATCAGTAATACGCCCATGGGGAAGCATACGGTCATCACCAATCAGCACAATATATTTCAGTTTTTTGTTATTAATAAGAGTGGCGTGACGCAATAACGCACGAATATGCGCCACCACATATTTGGCCGCCAAGGGGTTATCGGGTTGGGCATCCCAAACAGCATAAGCAGCACGAATTTCCGGATAATCATCTAAGTTGACCACCTCGCCATTAACATCGGGATGTGCGGCTAAGGCTTGCAGTTTTACACCCAAATTTGCAGCGGTAAAGTTATCACTTTGGGTAATTGGGTAATGCGTATCAAGGCGCGATTGACTATACAGGATGAGCGTGTTCTTGCCCACCACTGTGCCAGTAATTTCAATTTTGGCCGGCACATTTCCAGAGATAGGCGCGTAGGCAAAAACAGGTGGCACAAGCCGAACCGATAAATTAAACGGCATATGCGTTTTCGTTACATTAGAAGCAACCGCAATAAAATAGGTGCCAGCTAATTCACGCACGTTGTAATAAATACGTTCACGATTACTCGAAGAAATAGGGCGTGTAGATTTACGCACCAACCGCGTGATCTTGCCCAGCACCCCGATACTGCCCAAGGTATTTGGGCTTTGGGTGCTATTTGCAAATGTCTTAGCAATATCGCCTAAACTGCCAATATCACCAAGGCTGCCGATATCGCCCAAGCTGCCGATATCGCCCAAGCTGCCGATATCGCCCAAGCTACCAATTGCACCCACACTGCCAATATCACCAAGGCTACCAATGTCGCCAAGGCTACCGATATCACCAAGACTGCCGATATCGCCAAGACTACCGATATCACCAAGACTGCCGATATCGCCAAGACTACCGATATCGCCAAGACTACCGATATCGCCAAGACTACCGATATCGCCGAGGCTACCGATATCGCCGAGGCTACCGATATCGCCGAGGCTGCCAATGTCGCCAAGACTGCCAATATCGCGCAATGTACCCGTTTCTTCGTTTACTTTAGGCGCAAACAAATATATATCGTAATCGCCATCGCTCACCAGCGTAATACTAATTGCAGAATCGGGCAGGGGCACACGCACACGATAAAACTTAATGTCTGTGGTGCTGCGTGAAGTAGATGTAAATGAGCTGATATTTGTAATATCGGCAGCTGCCACCGAAGCAGTGCCGCCAGCTTCCAGCGCCCCTATATCACAGCTACCGCCAGCCGGGCGTAATTTACCGTGCTGGTCGAGCATAGGGCATGTCGTTTGCTCGGCGTGATCAATAGCCGGGCTGGTGTCTTGCAATGGAAAGCCCAACGTGGGACCGCTGTAATAGCCCACAGCCATAATTTGCGGGTCTGTGTTCGGCAAATCGCCAGCGATATTGAAAACCGATGCGCAATTGGTGGCGCTGGTCGCCCCCACTATATTATTGCCCTGCGAGGTAAATCCCGGAAAATTTGCCCCAGCATTTTGGTTGCGACAATCACCAGCCTGATTGAAAGCCAGAATGTTATTTTTGAGTTTAAATGAATCTCTTAACAAATTGGCACTGGTGCCCACACCAAACTGAGTATTACTGACAATGGTATTGTTTTTTAGCTCGGTTGCGCCTACGCCAGTTTGGGTAATCCCGTGCCGAGAGTTTGCAAAAATAGCATTCGATTGCACTTTAGCTGGGCTAATGCTATGTTGCAATAACAACCCACTGCCAATATTGTCGTGCACAGCGCTGCGTTTTAGCGTAAAATCGATTTGGCTAAAAATAGCAGCCGCTCGCGGAAAATCAGTCACACCTGCTGCTGTTTCACCATTGTTACCCGACAAATCACTGTCTTCGATTAAGGCAGTACCCGCCAACAAATGCATCGCCGACCCCGCCGCCACCGCGCTCACCACATTGCTTTGAATGGCACTGGCACTCACTTGTAAATTGGCTGCTGCACTATTCATGGCAATGCCACCACCAGTAATGGCGTTGTTATGTTGAATGGCACTGACGACAAGTGTTGTTGTGCCATTTGCCAATAAACCACCGCCAAGCCCGGCAGCGACATTGCCATAAATGACACTACGCTCAATCCGCATATCATGACCTGCCGCAGTGCGAATACCACCACCATCGCCGCTTGTTGCAGTGTTGCTTAAAACAGTAGTTTAGTCTAAAAAAGATTTGACAAAATAACCTGAGCGAGTGGCAAATAAAGCCCACTTCGAAACCGAGGCAAGCAAAAGCCAGCGTGAAAGAAACCTCTCACCCTTAAATAAAACTATTTCGCCTCAAACCAACCC
>CAMDWA010000097.1 GCA_945877855.1 Thermoflexus hugenholtzii JAD2
ACTGTGTGTTTGCGGAACGCGGAACAAATGGATGGTATTGAATCCGGGCTTGAGCGCAAGAGGTATGTCGCCGCCTGCGTTGTGGAATTGCAGCATTCCGCCCCAATCAGATCGCCAGCCCCTTGTCAGATTGATAACATAGGCAGCGACGCGGTCCTCGCCGGCGATGTCATCATCGTGGCTGGTGAGAAAATGGCCAGGCAGATAGCGTGTAGCCTGCCCATTGACGACACGAACTGCGGGCTCTCCTGTGATCGTGCGGAATAGGTCAAGTGAAGCGGGATGGTTAAGGGCTTCAATTACCCTATCGACCAGCAACCCTCGAGCCCGGCGTTCGTCTGCGTTGTCAGATACGATGAGCGAATCAAACAAGAATTGGAACCCATCGCGCGCTGATTCATGCAACTACCGATGCCGCAACCGATACCCTCGAACATCATAAAACCATTCGCGCCTCGGGCTGGCAGGGAAAAATCATCCCAACCTTTCGCCCCGACGGTGTCATTAATCTCGATGCTCCGGATTGGCGTAACAATATTGACAAACTGAGCGAAGTTAGCGGTATCGAGGCCACCGACTATGGCGCATTTATACGGGCCTTAGAACAACGCCGCGATTATTTTAAACAAATGGGGGCCACCGCCACCGATCACGCCGCCCGCACCCCCTACACCGCCGCACTCGACCCGATTGATGCCAATGTCATTTATCAGCGGGCGCTCAAAGGCGACCTCAGCCCCGCCGATACTGAACGGTTTACCGCCCATATGCTGATGGAAATGGCCCGGATGAGTTGTGACGATGGCCTCGTCATGCAACTTCATGTAGGGTCATTACGGAATCACAATGATAGTATTTTTGAATATTTTGGGGCAGATAAAGGTGCCGATATTCCATTACAAACCGAATTTACGCGCAACTTACGCCCTTTGCTTAACAAGTTTGGTAATGACCGCCGCTATGCCTTATTGCTGTTTACCTTAGATGAAACAACCTATGGCCGTGAGCTTGCGCCCTTGGCTGGGCATTACCCAGCCGTCAAGCTCGGCCCACCTTGGTGGTTCTTCGACAGTGTTAATGGTATGAGTCACTATTTTGACTTGGTGATGGAAACCGCCGGCATTTACAATACCGCAGGCTTCAATGATGACACCCGCGCCTTTTGCTCTATCCCTGCTCGCCATGATGTGTGGCGACGGGCCTGCGCCAACTGGCTGGCGGGCATGATCACACGTGGCTTGGTTGATATGGACGATGCTGAAGCCATGATGATCGAATTGGTCTATGGGTTAGCGAAACGCGCTTATCGTTTATAAGTTAAAAAATATTTAGCGCAAATTCCCAAGAGATAAAGGCCACCTGCACCACAATTCATTCAAAGGATACCAATATAATTAAAAATTATGAGTTACCAAGATACACAACTGCTGATTAGTAATCAATGGCGTCAAGCTGCAAATGGGAAAACCTTACCCGTAATAAACCCTGCAAATGGACAAGAAATTGGGCGGGTAGCCTATGCTGAAAAACCTGATTTTGATGCAGCAATAGCAGCAGCAGAACAAGGATTTGAAATCTGGCGAAACACCCCCGCAGTCGAGCGACAAAAAGTGATGCGCAGTGCCGCGCAATTACTCAGCGAGCGTGTTGACGCGATTGCTGTGCTGATGACACTTGAAAATGGTAAACCACTGGCTGAATCGAAAGCAGAAGTTATAGGAGCAGTTGATACCCTCAATTTTTTTGCCGATGAGGGGCGGCGCGTCTACGGGCGAATTGTTCACCCACGCGCAATGAATGTGCAAATGCAGGTTTTAAAGCAACCGGTCGGTGTAGTGGCAGCTTTTACCCCTTGGAATTTTCCAATCAACCAAATTATTAGAAAGATGGGGGCTGCTCTTGCCACAGGTTGCGCAATCATTGTAAAAGCACCCGAAGAAACCCCAGCATCACCAGCAGCACTACTCAAATGTTTTGTAGATGCAGGGATACCAGCAGGTGTAGTGGGGCTACTCTATGGCATCCCATCCGAAATCTCAAGCTATTTAATTTCGCATCCAGTAATCCGAAAAATTAGTTTTACCGGCTCAACCGCCGTTGGCAAAATGTTAGCAGCAATGGCAGGCCAACATATGAAACGCATCACAATGGAGTTGGGCGGGCATTCGCCCGTGATCGTTTGTGATGATGCCAATATCGATCTAGCCGTTAAAGCATCTGCTGGGGCTAAATTTCGCAATGCTGGGCAAGTATGCATTTCGCCCACACGCTTTCTCGTTCACAACAGCATTAAAGATGAATTTATTCGCAAATTTGTGGCTTTTACAGGCAAAATCAAGCTAGGTGACGGTTTGACAGAAGGCACAACAATGGGGCCATTGGCAAATACCCGCCGTTTAGATGCCATGCACAAGATTATGACAGATATTCGTGCCAAAGGCGGCAAGGTCGAAGTAGGCGGTGAACGCATTGGTGAAGTAGGAAACTTTTTTGCACCGACCGTAATCAGCGATGTTCCGCTTGATGCCTCTTTGTTTAATGATGAGCCATTTGGGCCAATCGCGGGCATTCGCGGTTTTGATCGGTTAGATGAGGCCATTGCCGAAGCAAACCGACTCCCCTATGGGTTAGCCAGTTATGCATTTACTAGCTCACTCAAACACCAACATATGCTAGCGCAAAATATTCAAGCAGGAATGTTATGGATTAATCAACCAGCGGTAGCAGTGGCCGAAATGCCTTTTGGCGGAGTCAAAGACTCAGGCTTTGGCAGTGAAGGCGGCCCCGAAGCATTAGAAGCATATCTAAATACCAAATCTGTATCAACTGTTATGGTTTAATACTAAACAGATTTAATAGATCTAGCCAAACTAAAACAGCGAATAATCGGACTAATCTCCATTGTCACAATCTACATATTACCTATTATGCGTAAATATATTGACATTCACCTAAACGAACACAAAATTGATGTACGCGACATTGATAAAGAAGAATCGGTTAAAGCTGGTCGCTGGCTCATTGCAAAAAAGTTGTTAGAGATGGGTGCAGCCACCGCCGACCCACTTGGCCCCAACAACCCACTCATCTTCTCAGCAGGGCCATTTGCAGGCAGCAGCTTTAGCAATGCCAACCGCACCAGCGTTGGCTGCAAAAGCCCATTAACCGGCGGCATTAAAGAAGCCAACGGCGGCGGCACGTTTGGTTATGGCATGGGCCAACTTTACATCAGCACCATTGTGTTACATGGGCAATCGGCAAACTGGGTGGTGCTGCACTTTAAAAAAGATGGCAGCATCGAATTTGACGATGCCAGCCCTTATTTGGGCAAAGGCAATATGGAAGTTGCCAAAATGCTTTATGCAAAATATGGCAAAAAGACCGCGCTGGGTTTATGTGGGCCAGTGGGTGAATATGAGGGCTTGCTGGCCGGCATCGCCTTTAGCGACACTGATGGTCGCCCATCGCGCCTAGCCGCCCGAGGCGGCGTAGGGGCGGTCATGGGCAGCAAAAAAGTCAAGGCCATTGTTTTTGACCTCGACAAGACCCCGCAATTTCACGATCCCAAAGGTGTGCGTGATGCCGTCAAAGATTATGCCAAAATGTTGCTAGCTGACTCAGTGGTCACGGGCTTTTATGCCGCCGTCGGCACAATGGGCATGGCCGATTTTCAAAACATGATCGGTGGCTTGCCAGTGCGCAACTTTAGCAGCGGACAATTTGCCAATACCAAAGCCGGTGAAACTTTTAAGATGGGCGGCGACTACATTGGCCCGCTCAACACCAGCCGCGGCGGCGAGCAAACCCACGCTTGTATGCCCGGCTGCACCATTCAGTGCAGCAATGTCTATTTTGATGCCAACGGCAAAGAAGTTGTATCGCCAGTTGAATATGAAACGCTGGGCTTGCTTGGCACAAACTGTGGCATTGGCGACCCCGATGATTTGGCGCAATTAAATTATTTGGCCAATGATCTGGGGATCGACACCATTGAAGCGGGCGGCACAGTGGGAGTGCTGATGGAAGCTGGGCTGGCTGAATTTGGCGATGTGAAATTTGCCGCCAAAGTGATGGCCGAGTTATACAAAGGCAGCAGCGATGGCAAAATTTGGGCGCAAGGTGCGGCACGGGTTGGCGAACATTACAATGTTAAGCGTGTGCCCGTCATCAAAAAGCAAACCATCAGCGCCTACGACCCACGTGTCGTCGAAGCCACCGGCATTGCCATGATGGCGACAGCGCAAGGGGCCGATCACACCGTTGGCAATTTGCCCCGCCTAAAAACCCGCGATATGGATTTGGCGAAGATGATCGAATTGAGCATTGCTGATCAAATTAAGGTGGCAGCGACCGATTCACTGGGCTTGTGCATTTTCGGGCGCACCGTCACCACCACTCAATTGCCCTTCATCGTCAATGCCATTAATGCCGCCCATAACACCACGCTCACCGAGCAATTCTTTTACGATCTCGGCACCGAAGCGTTGATCAACGAGCACAAATTCAACCTCGCGGCTGGGTTCACCGCCGCCGATGATGAACTGCCAGCGTTTTTCTACACCGAGCCAGTCGCACCCACCAATCACACCGCCCGTTTTCATGGGGCAGAAGTGCACAGGATGTATGACAAGTTGGTTGTCAATTAACTTTAAATTAATAATATTAAGTTAGAAAAGACATATGACGATTTGACGATATCTGCTTTTGCGGTATGCAAAAGCAGATATCGTCAAATTGGCAAAAATTGGTCTTACCCCGATTAAATCACTTACATAATGACCACACCCCTTGAACGCCCCGAATCTTTGGGCGAGCGCCTTGCCAATACCCTAAGTCATGGCTTGGGGTTTTTAGCCGCGCTTATTGCTGCCCCAATTCTCATTAGCGCTGCAATACAACGCGGTAGCCCAAGTTTTGTGTTGGGGGCCACCATTTATGCCATCACTTTGGCATTATTGTTTTGTGCCTCAACCATATATCACGCCGTGCCACCCGGGCGCTTAAAAAACAAATTGCAAGTGCTCGATCATGCCGTGATCTTCTTGTTTATCGCCGGAACCTATACGCCTTTTACATTGGGGGTGTTAAATGGAGTTTGGGGCTGGGTTTTACTTGGCATAGTCTGGGGCATCGCCTTCGCAGGGGTGATATTCAAACTAATCGGTGGCGCGGTGCGTTATCTGAAAATTTCAACCACGCTTTATTTGGTCATGGGCTGGCTCATTTTGTTGGTGCTATACCCAATGTGGGAGCAAATGCCATTGGCGGGCATGTTATGGTTGTTGGCCGGCGGCATTGCTTTTACAACTGGCATCATCTTTTTTATTGCCGATCGCCCCTACGATCATTTTGTGTGGCATTTGTTTGTGCTCACAGGGGTCACTTGTCATTTTTTTGCTGTGCTATGGCACGCCTAATATATGAATACCAATCACTTTGATGTTGCCGCCATTCGGCGCGATTTTCCCATTTTGTCTGAGCAGGTGCATGGCCGCCCGGTGGTCTTTTTAGACAGCGCTGCGTCGTCGCAAAAACCAACCCAAGTGCTAGACGCGATGTCATCCGTCTACCGCCATCAATATGCCAATGTGCATCGCGGTGTTTATCAATTTAGCGAAGCCGCCACTGCCCAATATGACGAAGCGCGTGTCAAAATTGCCAAATTTATTGGCGCACCCGCGCCCGAAAATATCATCTTCACCCGCAATGCCACCGAATCGCTCAATTTGTTAGCCTATTCATATGGTCGGCATTTTTTAAAAGCTGGCGATGAAGTATTGATCACCGAATTAGAACATCACGCCAATTTTGTGCCTTGGTTTTATTTGGCTCAAGAAAAAGGCATCGTGGTCAAATGTATTCCACTCACGCCAAACGGGCAGTTAGACCTAAGCAAACTCGATGGCTTGTTGAATGAACGCACCAAGCTGCTCAGTTTTGCCCACGTTTCAAATGTGCTTGGAACCATCACCGATCCTGCGCCACTCATTCAACGCGCCCATGCCATTGGCGCAAAAGTCATCATCGATGGTTCACAAGCCGTGCCACACATGCCGGTGAATGTGGCTGCACTTGATTGCGATTTTTATGCTTTTTCGGGTCACAAAATGCTAGGGCCAACCGGCATTGGCGTGCTTTATGGCAAACCCGAATTATTGGATGCCATGCCCCCTTTTATGACCGGTGGCGACATGATTAGTTACGTCGGATTCGATACCATTCGCTGGAATGAGGTGCCGCTAAAATTTGAAGCCGGAACACCAGCCTTTGTCGAAGCCATTGGCTTGGGGGCCGCCGTTGATTATTTGTCGCAACTTGGCATGGAAGCGGTGCGAGCGCATGAGCATGAAATCACCAGTTATGCCCTTGAGCGTGTGGCCGAAATTCCCGGCGTGACCATTTACGGCCCCACTGACGCATCTGTTCGCGGCGGCGTGGTGACATTTAATGTCGATAAAATTCACCCTCATGACCTAGCAACGTTGCTTGATCAAGAGGGGGTCGCCATTCGGGCTGGGCATCATTGCGCCCAACCGCTGCACCAACGTTTGGGGCTGCCTGCAACCGCCCGCGCCAGTTTTTATGTTTATTCACAACCACACGAAGTAGATGCATTGGTTGAAGCAATTTACAAAGCCAAAGCAACACTACAACGCAAACGCTAGGAGCTTTAGCAATGAATGATATTTATCGTGATCAGATGCTTGATCATTTTGAAAACCCGCGTCACTGGGGGAGCCTAACCCCAGCCGATGGAACCCATGAAGATTGCAACCCATTGTGTGGCGATTGTATTCGTGTCGATGTGAAGTTGAGTGAAGATAGCCAAACCCTAGCCGATGCCATGTTTAATGGGCAGGGGTGTATTGTCAGCCAAGCTTCGGCATCTATGTTGTTAGAAGATGTGGTTGGCAAATCCATTGCCGAGGTCACATCGCTTGCACCCGAATATTTGCTCAAATTAATCGGTGCGCCGCTTACCCCAGCCCGCGTCAAATGCGCCTTGTTGTCACTCAAAGTGCTCAAAAGCGCTTTACATGACGCGGCGGTATAGGGTATCTTCTCAACAAAAAAGCTCAATTGTCAAAGAAATTTCGACAATTGAGCTTTTTACCTGCAAAGTATGCAATGAGGCGATAAAGTGCAAACTAGACCGCGCCTTTTAAGCCCTTTAAGGCACGTACGCGCACACTGGCGCGGACTGGCTTGGCCGCCACAACCATAGGCTTGCCGTTGAATGGGTTAATGCTAGCGCGTTCCTTTGTGGCAGGTCGTTGACCAATCGAGATATTCAACACGCCGGGCAACACAAATACCTTATTCCCGTCTTTGCTCATTTCGCTCTTCATCAAATCAGTTAGCGCATCAAGCATAGCATCTGCATCTTTTTTGCTGACATCGCATTTCTCTGCAATCCTTGCGACAATATCAGCCTTATTTAGTGGTTTATTTGACATTTCAATTGAAATTCCCTCCCATTATTTAACTAAAAATGGTAAATCAATATTAACACATCATTTTTGCTTACACACACGATTTTATTGAGTGGCAAGGCACTTTTTTTACGTTATACAGTCACATCAATGCACCAATAATTGCACAAAAATATCAATGTTTAAATCCAATTACATCTAACCGTTATTTATTCACTTTGCAGCAAAAACTTATTTTGCCGATTTCACGATCTATCCCTAAATATGTAACATTTAGGGATAGATCGTGAAATCGGCACTTCATCTTTTAGGAATTTTTGCTAAGATAACGCAAGCGCAAATTTACCGAGTTAACTTTCGATGGGTTAAGCGATGTGGTGTTTCAGCAGCTTTGCCTAAACGTTTACGGCGATCTTCTTCGTAATCGCTACAATTGCCCAAGAAAAAGGTGACGCTACCATCATCTTCAAAAGCCAAAATATGCGTGGCGACACGATCAAGGAACCAGCGATCATGGCTGATGATCATGGCACAACCGGCAAAACTTTCAATCGATTCTTCGAGCGCCCGCATCGTATTAACATCGATGTCATTTGTCGGTTCGTCGAGCAATAACACATTGCCGCCAGCCTTTAAGGTTTTGGCTAAATGCACACGGTTACGTTGCCCACCGGATAAGGCCTTTACCTTGAGTTGTTGATCGGCCCCCAAAAAGTTGAAACCTGCCACATAGGCGCGGCTGTTCATCTTACGGGTTCCCATTGTCAAAAGCTCTTCACCGCCGCTAATTTCTTGCCACACATTGTTTTCGCCATTGAGCGAATCACGGCTTTGATCAACATAAGCCAGCTTGACCGTTGAGCCAATTTTGACTGTGCCTTTATCGGGTTGCTCTTGGCCTGTGATCATGCGGAATAAGGTGGTTTTACCAGCGCCGTTTGGCCCAATTACCCCAACAATAGCGCCGGGTGGAATGGCGAAGCTGAGATTTTCATACAGCATCACATCGCCATAGCCTTTGCTGACGTTGTTAAATTCAATCACCACATCGCCCAATCTTGGGCCGGGCGGAATGTAGATTTCGAGTTCTTCACGGCGTTTTTCGCTCTCTTGGCTGAGCAATTGCTCATACGCATTAACACGGGCTTTGCCTTTTGATTGGCGAGCACGCGGCGACATTTGAATCCACTCTAATTCGCGTTCGAGTGTCTTTTGACGCTTGGCTTCGGTCTTTTCTTCTAGCGCCAAACGGCGTTGCTTTTGGGACAACCACGATGAATAATTGCCTTTGTAGGGAATGCCATAACCGCGATCAAGTTCAAGGATCCATTCTGCCGCATTATCGAGAAAATAACGGTCGTGGGTAACGGCGACCACAGTCCCTTTATAGTCGCGCAAATGGCGCTCTAGCCACGCCACCGATTCTGCATCAAGGTGGTTGGTTGGCTCGTCGAGCAGCAAAATGTCGGGTTCGGTTAACAAGAGGCGGCATAGCGCCACACGGCGCTTTTCGCCACCCGAAAGTTGGGTGACGGGGGCATCGCTGGGCGGGCAACGCAATGCTTCCATCGCCAAATCAAGTTTTGCGTCCAAATTCCAAGCATCATGCTTGTCTAGGTCATCTTGCAGTTTGCCTTGCTGCTCAATTAACTTGTCGAAATCAGCATCAGGGTCGTTAAATTTCTCGCTAATTTCTTCAAATTCTTTGAGTTTATCGACGATGGGTTGAACGGCTTCTTCGACACATTGTTTTACATTTTTGTTGGGGTCGAGATATGGCTCTTGCTCCAAAATGCCACGGGTATAACCTTTGAGCAGCATGGTTTCGCCGATATAAGCATCGTCGGTGCCAGCCATAATGCGCAACAAAGTGCTTTTGCCTGCGCCATTTAAGCCGAGCACGCCAATTTTGGCCCCATAATAAAAACCGAGCGAAATATCGCGTAGCACTTGTTTTTGGGGTGGATGGATGCGCCCAACGCGCGTCATTGAATAGATAATTTGATTGGTTTCAGTTGCCATTGGGGAATTTTTAAATTACAGTCCGATTACACATTGCAGAATTTGAGGCTTGTCGATGTGGTATTTGAGTTTTTAACCACTTGACCTGCCCCAAATTTAGAGTTTCAGGTATGAATTGTATACTGAACACAGTCAGCAATTGTCGGTTTGGCTAAAAACCGATTTTGTCACCCATTCGCATCACCTCAAAAACAGGGGTAAATAAAATAAATTTTCGCTAAACTCATGGTATGACCTTTGGGGTTTACCCCGAATGATTGAGATGAAACAAGATACCTATCATGCAATATCAATTTGAAGGGCGCTTGACCGCACGCGATTGCAAACGCCATATTCCTCACCCATTTAGCTTACCGGCCAATATTCATCAAATCACGGTTCGTTTTCGTTTTACCCCGCATCGGGTTAACGAAATGAATAATATGATCACGCTAACCCTCTTCGACCCATCGGGGTGGCGCGGGTCTGGGCATCGGCATGGCATGGAACATGTTGTGCAAATTTCAGCCCAAGTCGCGACACCCGGCTATATACCCGGCCCAATCAAAGCGGGTGAATGGGTGGTACAACTTGACACCCATATGATTATGCCCGGCGAAGACGTTTACTATCAGTTAGAGGTCACTTGTGTGCAAGAGGGTCTGGATGAAATCGTGCAAGCCAGATCAACCGCTGATATGCAGGCTACACTGCCCACAAAATCAGGCTGGTATCGAGGTGATTTACACAGCCACACCCACCATTCTGACGCTGGCAACCGTACAGTGGCAGAATTAATTCAAACCGCGCGTGATTATCAGCTCGACTTTATCTTTCTCAGCGATCACAATACGATTGCAGGTTTAGCCAAGATGGATGCCGCGGCAAGTGAAACTTTGCTGACAGCTGGGGGGCTAGAATTGACCACATTTTGGGGTCATGCCTTGGTGTTAGGGACCCGCGAATGGGTGGATTGGCGGGTGCGCCCGGGCACGGGTGATATGGCGCGTATTGCCACTGCGGCGTATGAGGCGGGGCATGTTTACATTATTGCCCACCCATTAACTGTTGGCGACCCACTTTGCACCGGCTGCGCATGGCGCTATGGCGAAATGATGCCCGGCCCCGCCCGTTTGGTCGAGATTTGGAATGGGGTTTGGGAAGATTATGCCAACAATGAGAAAACCTTGTCGTTATGGTATGACTGGCTCAACCAAGGGCTGCGTATTACGGCAACAGCCGGTAGCGACAGCCACAACGCTGCTAAATATGCGGCCAAGCCCGGTTTTAGCATCATTCAGGCCGAAGCTTTGACACAATCGGCCCTATTAGCGGGGTTACGAGCCGGGCGCGTTTATTTAAGCCGTGGGCCGCAACTACATTTTGAAGCGCATAACACCCAAGGGCACGTTTTTGGAATAGGTGACACGGTAAACCAACCCGCTACATTTGTGGCACGTTGGGCTAACGCCGAGCCAAATGCCCAATTGCGAATCATGGCAAATGGGCGATTGTTACACCAAGTTGCCGCAGCCGACCAAGGCGAATTTGTATGGGAACTGCGCCCAGATATGGCGGATTGGCTTGTGATCGAACTGCGTGATGACAATGGGAATATGCTGTCCATCACAAACCCTATTTATTTAACCATGCCTTAAGTGAGAAGCTACCTTTTTGCTTTAAAATCATGATCTAATGAAATAACACAATATCAACAGTGATATTGCCAGTATTTACACGCATGACTTTACATAATCAACCTTCTACGATGTGGGATCGTTACACCCAATACGGTCAATTGATGTTTAAACGGGCCATTGGCGACAGCCCCGAAATGGAATCGGCTAAATCGGCAGCAAAAGTAATCAAGCCTTATATTCAACCCAATGATTCAATACTCGATGTCGGTTGTGGGGTTGGGCATTATTTGCGCAGCTTAAAACGCGAAATCGAAGTGCCATTTCATTACACAGGGGCAGATGCAACCGCCTCATATGTGGCATTGGCGCAACAGGCGTGGGCCAACACAGCCAATGTTCAATTTAAGCAAGCAAACATTTTTACCCTGCCTTTTGCCGATAACGAATTTGACGTGGTGATGTGCAATAATGTTTTGTTACATTTGCCATCGATACAAACCCCGCTCAATGAGTTGACACGAGTGGCCAAACGTTTGGTATTGGTGCGAACTTTAATCGGCGATCGCTCATTTCGTATTCAAGATGTGCAAAGCCGTGAACGTTGCCCCGATTTATTTCAAGGCAATGCCGATGATTTAGAGTTTAATGCAGACGGCGAGCCAACTTCGGCCATTTGGTATAACATTTATAGCAAAAATTATGTGCAACAAGTGTTAATGCGCCGTGCCGATGTTAAATCGGTTGATATTTGGGAAGACACCGATTTTGATGCGAATAAAATCAATGCCGAAGTTGGACGCGACAAAGCCCAACATGGCGTAACCCAAGCGATGGGGCGTATTCAAAGCAATGGTTATATGCTCATGCCTTGGGGTTATGCCTTAATTCGAAAATAAATAAGGAACGCAGTGGGAACGCCGTCAAGATGACGGCGTTCCGTTATTTAATCACAAAACCATCGTCGAGTGCTTGCCCCTTGGCGACTGCGCTAATGGGCAAACGTTGGCCTGTGCCAGCATGATATAACCCAACCACAAAATGCACATCGCGCAATTGAACATGGGTGGGTAAATTTATTGAATACCAATCTAAATAGGCCACATCTTGTGCCCATAGCTTTAGCGGGGGATTGGGTTCCATATCGATTTGAGCCACTCGGTTGCCGCTGGCATCGATGACATGAACAAATACTTTGTAATCATCAGGCAGTGATTTCCCGCTCCACAACAGCCCAACATTGACGCTATTGCTGCCATAGGCACTGCGTGATTCAACAAATGTGCTGTGCAAACGAATACCAGCCCCAAATTGGGCAATAATTGGCAATTTATCAAGATTCCAACGGTCGGCAAAATCTTGCCGCGCAAACAATAACAGGCTGTTACTGCCAAAAATGGCGCTTTTGCCACGAAAAACAGGGCGATAACGTTTGGCAAATTCGTCATCTTTGAGCAAACTATTGGCAATAAACACATCAAGCGACATAACAAATTCGGGTTGCTCAGCCCGAATCAATTGGCGGGGGATGGCATTGTTGGTCAACAATTCATCTTTGGGAATAGGATAGTAACGGGTGGCGATAGGTGAAACCAAGCCAATGGTATCGAGAATGGGGCCGCCATAGCCATACCCCAGCGCCCCTATTTCAGATGAAGCGACCCGTGCATTGCCAACCTGCATTTTGTTGAGCGTATCAGCCACAATAAGGTAATCGCGCTCACGTTGGGCATCGTAAGATGGCTTTAGCTGCAATGACCTCAAATTAAATTGCGCCAATGGCATCGTTAAATCAATGTTATAGCGCGTAAGATGTGGCTGAATCAGATAAGCGGCAAAAGCAACAGTCGCTACGGTAATGATGACCCATAATACGCCCTGCACCATTTGATACACCCGCGTCTGTTTTTTAAGCGGCATAATGCGCAACACAAGATACCCCATTCGCAACAAACCGCCAGCCCCCGCCACCACTACCGGGAAGACCAACGCCGCAAATGTGGCTAAATGCCACCAATTGGGCACAGGGTTAGAAATGGACACCCCAACCGCAAAAATGACCGTAAATAAAGCCACAATGCTAGGTCGCCAATCGCGCCAAGCCAACACCATCACGCCAACTACCCACAGCGACAAAGTTGGTAAGCCTGCTTGCCAAGCCTGGATTTTATTTTGGGCCTCGAATGTAAACCACGGCACGAGGTTGCGCTGGGTTTGCAATACCATCCAATATGTTTCATCGCCAGCCAATTCATACACCCACCCGCCCAATTTAGTGGCGGCGCTTTGGGGTAATGGGCTGCCATAGGCATAAAACGTAATGGCCAGCCAAATCCCCCCCAACAACAGCATTGGCAACAACGTTATTTCGGCTGACGATAGCACATCGGTGGTTTTAAAGCTGCGCGACATAATAATGATGAACACCACCAAACCGATGAGCGCCACCGCCTCGGGGCGGGTGAGGGCGGCCAAAGTGGCTGTAACCCCAGCCCAAGCCAAATGTTTGGTCGTCACCAGCATCGTGGTCAACCAAATCAACATGACATATAACGATGTTTCCATGCCGCTGCTGGCGTAATCAACCAAATGGGGCAAGATGGCTAAACTGGCAGCACTGCATAACCCCAATACCCAAGAGCGACTGCAACGGGCAATGGTTAACCCTACAGCCCCGATACTGACGGCATCATAAAACGCATTGGCCCACAACACAATGTTGGTTAAGGCCCATTGTTGCGGCAGCAACCAGCGCAAGCCCGCCAATAACATAGCGTGTAGCGGCGCTGTCGTGCCCAACACCCATTCACCCACATTAAACACCAACCCAGCCCCTGTTGCCAAATGGGTGGCATAACGCATGGTGATATAGGCATCATCAACAATTTTTGCAGGTTGGACCAAGCGGAATATAAAATTGATTAGAATAAGGCAAAACAACACGAAAAACACCATAAAACCTTGCGCTAATCGGTGAAAACGTGCGTTCATGCGTAAATAGATATTACCATGAATAGAAAACAGCCTTAAAGGTATACTTGATCATAATGAATAAAACAAATAAAAAGAGCATTTCAACCATGCTCATTGCGACAATGACTGCCGCAAGTGCTGCATTTGGCAGCATGGCAATGCCCAGTGTGCTAGCTGCACCAATCAGTGCGTCTGCCCCATTCCCATATGCAGAATGGGTCAATGCCCCAATTTCAGGCAACTGGACCCCGGGTGCAGATAATGTATTTACGGTTGCAACCTCGGCGAATATTCAAGCCAGTGTCGCCTCGCAAACGGCCTTAAGTGCGAATAGCGCTTATTATGTTATCTTTGACCCCAGCAGTAATGAATTTGAGGCTTTCCCAGCCACAGCAACTTTAAGCAATAATAATAAGACTGCGAACTTAACCGCCGAGACCGTTACTTTTCGCGGGGCAGGTCAAACCATTCAGTTTTTTATAAACCCACAAGGCAGCATTGTGCCTTTGGTTAGCCCAGCTTATAGCATTCGCAACCCAAATACACCGGCTGCCACCCCAACCCCGGCCCCCACCGCCACAAGCACAGGCACAGCCCCTCAACCGACCGCCACCCCGGCGGTGGCAAAAGGCCCCGGCAAAATCGCGTTGCCATTTTTGATAAACCCGCCCCCAATCACTACTACCTCATTTGAACCAAATAACAGTTTTTGTGAAGCCAAACAAGTTGAATTTGATAAAGAATATCGCTCATTTGCTGATGATGAAGAAGATTTTTATTACTTTGATCTGCCCTCAGATGGCTTAGTGCAAGTATTCTTTAAGAATTACCCCGTGCGCCCCAATACTGAAGGCGAATTCCAAGTGTATCGTTCACTTAGTTCAGATTGTGCGGGGGCAAAAATCGAAGTGCATGGACGCTTCTCAGACAATGATTACCCCACCATCAACATGGGGTTGGCCGAGCAACCGATGGGGCGCTATTACATTCGCGTAACCACCAAAAAAGATAAAAATGCCAGCGATCCTTATTTCTTTAAATTGGTGCGTGAGCCTATCAACGAGTGGTCGCCCTGGATTCAAGCCTGCCCACAATTTCGCCATTGCGATGCACCCAAGTTTGACGGCACAATACCGCTATATTGGTTTGGCATGGCTGGTGCTAACCGCATTGTGATTAATGGTTCGGGCGAAAAAGTCGGCGGCTGCCCAGCCGGAATCTCATTTGAGCGCACGCCTACCGTTTCGGAGTTAGGTGTTGAAAAAATTAGCAATTTGCCAAGTGGGTATTACAAAGTGCGTATAACAGTAACCTCACCCGACCGCCCAACGTGGAGCAATGAAATTCCCGTCAAAGTTGGCTGCAACTTTCTAAATACACGTGTTGCAATTGATCGCCGCTAACGCAAACAGTCACTTATAAAAAGTTTCGCCGATTTCACACAACCTGCCCCAGCCGATGGCATTCGGGTAGCTCATGTGGAATCGGCTTTTTTATTTTTCTATTGCGTCCAGATTCATTTCGCCCACATCACTTCTCATACTTTCGATGCAAACATGCGTTTAATACCCATAAAATGTCTATCATTGCATTAGAATATGTCTCATAAAATTCACATCGCCGATAAACATTAATAAAACGCAAAATATTAGCTTTTTTGCAACATAGGAGACCTCGATGAAAAACTTGATTAAACGTGCCGCAACTGCGGCGATTTTTGCATCCTTATTGGCGTTACCCAACTACGTTACCCAAGCCGTTGATATTTTGCCACCCGGCACCTATGTGTATGCCATTGCGGGCGCATCGGGTAGCGAGGTACAAGGCTGCTTTAGGGTGACAGGCTATGATGCCGCCACCCAAAATTATTATGGCGAATATGTCGGCCCCACCTGCCCGGGTGCAGCCACCACCAGTGTGCGTGGCACCGCTTTTATTGATACCAACATGAATGGGCGGCGCGATATTGGCGAA
>CAMDWA010000098.1 GCA_945877855.1 Thermoflexus hugenholtzii JAD2
GCGCTGATCATCAACCGATAGGCATCACGCGGGGGCAGGTCGAATGGGTTAATAGAAAACATAAAGCAGAATTTAAAATAGAAAATTTAAAATTGGACACAAACGTCGTCGGCTAATTTTAAATTTTAAATTTCTAAACAGGTGTGACATAAGCGGCAGTAATGCCGCCATCGACCATAAACTCAGTGCCGGTAACAAATGAAGATTCATCAGAAGCAAGATAAAGCGCCCCATAAGCAATTTCTTTGGCTTGGCCAAAGCGCCCCATCGGAATATGCACAAGGCGGCGTTGTTTCTTTTCTTCGGTGTTGAGGTATTTCATCAACAATTCTGTAAACAATGGCCCCGGGCACATGGCATTGACGCGAATGCCTTCGCGGGCGTGAATGACCGCCAACTCGCGTGACATGCTCAGCACCGCGCCTTTGCTGGCGGTGTAGGCCAATTGGGGGGTAGCCGCACCCAACAACGCCACAAACGAGGCGGTATTGATGATGCTGCCGCCACCGGCCCGTCGCATGGCTGGAATGCCATATTTGCAGCCGAGAAATACGCCTTTCACATTGATGTTAAACGTCAAATCCCACACATCTTCGGTGGTGTTGATGGCATCATCGTCATCTTTGTGCGAAATACCGGCATTGTTAAACATGACATTGAGCTTGCCGAAAGTTTGCTCTGCCGCTGCCACCATGCCTTCACAATCGGCGGCCTTCGATACATCGGCCTTATAAAACGCTGCTTGCCCGCCGTTGGCCTTGACCAACGCCACCGTTTCATTGCCAGCCGCCTCATTGACATCTACCACCATCACGGCAGCGCCCTCTTGGGCAAATAATACTGCCGTCTCGCGGCCAATGCCGCTGCCCGCGCCCGTAATCAGGGCTACTTTATTGTTTAGTCTCATGAGGGAGATTATAAGTGGCGAGGGGAAAGTGCAAAGTGCAAAGTGCAAAGTAGAAAGTAAAAAGTAGAAAGTAAAAAGTCCTAAGTTCCAACCTAAAACGTGACGGACACTTAGCACTTAGCACTTTCCACTTTCCACTTTCTACTTTCTACTTTGCACTTTGCACTTTGCACTCACCTCAGCGGCAAGGTAGTCGCACCGGCATCAATGTGAAAGATTGTGCCCGTGATTTGAGACGATTCATCGGAGATGAGAAAAACGGCGGTGTGGCCGGTGTCTTGCGGGGTTTGATGCCGCCCCAACGGCAGTGATGGCCCTTTGGCGCGAAGTTCAGCTTCGGGCAAGCCCAAACTTTCGTGCAAAGCAATCTCGCTTTCGCTCAACACCCAACCGGGAATGACGTAATTGGCACGGATACGATCGGCGGCGTAAGTGCCAGCCAATGAACGGGTGAGCGACAACAACCCGCCCTTGGCAATGCCATAGGCCACAATATTGCTGGCAGGTTGAATGCCATGAATTGAACCAATATTAATGATGCTGCCACTGCCGCTTTTTTGCATATAGGGAATGGCAAATTTGCAACAATAAAAGGCGCTACGCAAATTTAAATTGAGATAAAGATCCCACAATTCGGTGGTGGTCTGCTCAAGGCTAACCCGCGCATAATAGCCAACGTTATTAATTAGCCCATGCAATTGCCCATAATGCTGATACGCAAAATCGGCCAGCGCGGCGCAAGCGCTTTCTTTTAACACATCTACCCGCCGAAAAATAGCTTCGCCGCCTTGCGCCCGAATGGCAGCGGCGGCAGCCTCGCCTTTTTCGACATTAATGTCGGCAATGACAACCTGTGCGCCTTCACGCGCTAACATTTCGGCACAGCCAAAGCCAATGCCTTGGGCGCCGCCGGTAATAATGACAACTTTATTTTGGGTTCTATTGCTCATACTTTGCTCGCGGTCAAGGCTTGTTGGCGGCCTAATCGTGCTAATTGATCACAACGTTCATTTTCGGTATTGCCAGTGTGCCCACGCACCCAATTCCAATTGATGACATGTTTTTGGCACAGTGCATCTAATTCTTGCCATAAAGGCTGGTTTTTTACCGGCTCTTTGTTAGCGGTGCGCCAGCCATTGCGCTTCCAACTCGCCATCCATTTGGTGATGCCATTGCGCAAGTATTCTGAATCAGTGTAAAGCGTTACTTCGCATGGCTCAACCAATGCGCCGAGGCCATTGATGGCTGCCATCAACTCCATGCGGTTATTGGTCGTTTCACGCTCGCCACCACATAATTCTTTGCGATGTTGTTTATACAGCAACACCACGCCCCAACCCCCAGCCCCCGGGTTAGGGTCGCAGCCGCCATCGGTATAAAGAATAATGCTTTTCATGAAATTGAGAACGCACAAAGGCGATTCTCAATTTTACCTGCGATAAAGGCGGGGATTAGGGATTGCAAATTAAGAGCAGCCACTTTATTTGCATCGGTGTTGGATACAGAAACACGGCAATGGCGGAGCGTCGGAAATAAATTTTATCTCCGACGCTCCGCCATTGCCGCGTTTCCGCGTTTCGCGTCTAAGTGGCCACAATATCGCCATTGGGGGCGAGCGCCAACTGCCCGGCGGGGTTGCCTGCCTGCTTGATGCGGAAATTATGCTCATCGAGCATTTCATCAACGCTGGGGGTGATGCTGCGTTGACGCTCACGCATTTGGCGTTGGGCAATGCGCCCAAGCCGGTCGTGATGCTGTAGTGCCTTCAATTGGGCCTCACGCGCTTCAGGGTAAGTCGGCTGCAAGTTTTTAATATCCCAATATTTCATCAATTCTTCTACCACTTGGGTGTAATATTCGGCTGGCCCATAATGCACATTTTTGGCGATAATCTCCATGCGCAACTTATAGTCAGGCATCCCACGCCCGGGCATTTCAAATTGCAACATGGTGCTGGTCACCAATTCAACCAAATTGGGGTTAACCTCAAGATGGGCTTTGGTAGCATCACGGTAAAAGGTGTAATGCAGCGTTTCGTCACGCGCTAGCCGTCGCAATACCCGTGCCAAGGCTGGGTCTTCGGCTTCGCAGGCTTGGGCCACATTTAAATAAAATACCATCGTGGCGCGTTCTTGAATCGAGGTGTAAACCATCGTCTCGAGCGGGGTTTTGAGGCCAGTCTCAAAACCGCCTTCGACCACTTGTTTGCGCAATTTACGCCGCTCCCACACATCGCCATTGCCAGTAAGCAGCAAATAAGTCTCTAACAAGTCGCTATGCTGGTCTTCTTCAGAGGTCCAAGTATGCACAAAATCGACTAAGACTTGCAACGACCCCTTAAATGTATTGTAAAGCTCGGTGGTAAACCAAGGCAAATTGACCTCGGTGAGCAAAGCCGTCTCAACTGCCAGATAAGTTTCCCAGCTAAGTGGCTGGGTGGCGGGGTCATACTTCAATTTAACCCGCGATGCCATAATATCGCGTTCAAACAAATCTTCACGGGGCATATTTTCATCACCAGTCGTGGGGATGGGTTTGATGCCGCGCACGGGGAATTTGCCACTCACAATTTCGAGTGGTAAAAAGCTGTGATAGCTCCAATCAATTTTTGCCGCACGTTCTTTGTGCAGACGATATAAATCTTTTAATTTGTTTTCGAGTCGTTGATCGACCTGTCCATAGGTTGACATAATAAATCTCCTGTGCTGAAAGAATTGGGAATTAGGGATTGGAGATTGAGGATTGGGGATTAAGATAATTTTTTATAATCTCTAATCCCTAATCCTCAATCCTCCAATTTTTCAGCACAGCAGATTAACGGCACGGGGGGTGCGGGTGAAGCAAAATAAGGGAGCAGGTGAGTCGGTGAGGCACTCACGGGTATCGAGCAAAAGGGGCAAGGTGCGAATCGAGATGGCTTGGCAATCGCATGTCAATTCATGCAACCACGATTGCAGTTCCACCATCAGCGGCAAATCTGACCATTTGGGCAATACCATGCGTGGGTAATCACCGGCGGCCTCAATAAAAGCCTGAATATGCGCACGGGCGCGGTTACATTCATAATAACTACGCCAAAACAATACCTCAATTCGCGCTGGCAAATGTAAAACAGCCAACGACTGCATATGGGTGTTGATCCATGTATTGCTCAGCCCAATCAACACCACGACAAAAGCCAAGGCTGGTAATAACAGGGTTGAAAAAGTGGTTTGTGAGGAAGAGAGAGTGACCCGTTGTAGATCGGCACATAACAACGCAACATAGGCAAAGCCAAATAAATGCGTCAAAAACGTTACGATGCGCAGCGCCCAACTTGTCTTTTGGGTGTTTAGGCTGTCTTTTTGTTCCCAAAAGCCTTGGGCTTTTGCGATAAATGAATCGAGGCTAATTTGACGGCCACCAAACACGAAGGGTATTATAGATGCCTACGCAATCACGTAATCCATACCCGCTTTGCGCCCGAAAGCAGCAACTGCCGCCGCAAATAACGCGCATGATGATGATCTCGTGCCAGCGCGATCATATTACCGCCGCGCCCCCCGCCCGATAATTTGGCCCCCCACGCCCCAGCCCGCTGGGCCGTAATGCACAGATGGTCTAATTCAAGACACGACACGCCCATACGCCGCAAAATGCTGTGATTCTCGGCCATCAGCTTGCCAAGAATGTGATTATCATTGTGTTGCAACGCCTCGCGGGCGTGTTTTACCAACGCGGCAATTTGGTCAAAATAACGCTCGTAAGTCGCTGGGTCTTTTTGCCAATTGGCCCGCACCGCCGCCACCACCATTTTGGTGGGGGCCGACAAACCCGTGTCGGCAATGACCAACGTCAAATCGCGCTCAAAGTCAATGTCTAGCTCGCTCAACACATAGGGCGGCTCGCCTTTTACAAACCACACCGGCTGCTCATAGGCAATTACGGTGTTATCGATGCCGCTGGGTGTGCCGTGATGAATTTTTTCGATCTCATAAACCAAATCACTGGCATCGGCAGGCGCTAATTCATGCCCCCAATATTCGGCCACCGCCCGCGCACAGGCCATCGACGCTGCTGCGCCGCTGCCCAAATGTGACCCAACGGGTATTTCGGAGCGCACTTTGAGCGAGTAGCGACAATTTAAGGTCGGCTGGGTAGCGCGTTGAGGGATACCGGCGATGGGGTGCGGGTGTTGGGCCACAAATTCGGTGGTCAATTGCACAATGCGCGAAAGTGGGTGTTGTGGGCGGGTATGTAGTTTGAAACGGGCGTTGATATCGGGCGCGATAATGTCGATACACGTTGCATCGGCCTCAACATCATCGACAGGTTGCGGGTAGTTGGCCCAGATGCTGGCTTGGGTGCGTAAATGAGAAACAGGCAATGCAATGGCTGGACGACCATATACTACTGAATGCTCGCCACATAAAATTACTTTGCCACACGCACTGCGTTGCACCCTATCGAAAGACATATAACACCAAAACCGCAATTAACGAAAATAACAGCGTCGCCAATAATAAGGGACGGTCACGAAATAATAATTCATCGGGAGCACCCCCCTCGCCGCGCACATGCACTAAATATAAATATCGAAACAAGCCATACATCGCTACCGGAATCGTGATCATCATCGCGTGGTTCGTTGGCAATTGAGGCGCCGAAAAGGTATAAAACGAATATGAAACGATTAAACCCGCGGTGATGATAGGGATGATTTGATCAAGCAAAGACAGATTATATTCACTCAAAATAGCGCGAGTGCTGCTGCTGCCCTTTAATTCTACAATTTCTTGGCGGCGCTTGCCAAAACCCAACAATAACGACATAAAAAGCGTGCAAACAAATAGCCAAGGTGAAAAACGCTCGGCATCGACCAGCGGAATGCCCGCCACCACCCGCAACACAAATCCAATGGCAATGACAAACACATCGACCAACACCACATGTTTTAGCACAAAACTATAGGCAATTTGCATGGCTAAGTAAGTGACAGCCACCACCCCAAACACAGTATTCAGCCAAAAAGCCAGTGCTAACGACAAAACGCCCAAAACAATGGCCCAACCAATCGCAAGCCGAATCGATACGATGCCTTTGGCAATCGGGCGGTTTTTCTTTTTGGGATGTAATCGATCTTGTGGTGCATCGACCGCATCATTAATAAGGTAAACCACCGACGATAATGCACACAATACAATAAACCCCGCCAGCGTATTTACCAGCGGCTTTGTTACAAACATTTTAAAATCGAAAACAAGTGGCAAAAAGACAAAACCATTCTTTACCCATTGCTTTGGGCGCATCGTCCGCAACAATCCCTTGATAATATTGGTCAGCGACATGGGGTAAATGTTACATCAGGTCATTTATACTTCATGAACTTTATTAAGAATCAAGAACCAAGAACCAAGATGCAAGATGCAAGATGCAAGATGCAAGAATGAAGAGGTGAGAATACAGATTACAGATAAAAGGCGTTTGTGACATCAATGCTCAACTCTCAACTCTCAACTCTCAACTCTTAGCTCTTAACTCTTGGTTCTTGGCTCTCTACCAATATGTGGACTCAATATTTTTCTCCAGCAACACGCGATGAAGCAATTCAATTGCTTGCCGATCAGGTGCAGGTCAGCCAAGCGAATCAGGCTGCATTGCCACGTTTAATCGCCGGTGGCACCGATTTAATGATCGAATTTGAACGCGGGGTGCGTAAATCTTGTGCACTCATCGATATCTCGCGTTTGCCCGATCTAAACACCATTCGCCACGACGAAGCTGGTGTTATTCATATTGGGGCCTTGGTTACGCATAATGATGTAGTGGCATCGACACTATGTGTTGAACGCGCCACGCCCTTGGCCTTGGCCTGCCGCGAAGTCGGCGCACCCCAAATTCGCAACCGCGCCACGGTGGCCGGCAACCTCATCACCGGCTCACCCGCAAATGACACCATCACCGCCCTCATTGCGCTTGATGCCCAAGTGAGTTTGCAATCGGTGCGCGGCGTGCGGACGGTAGCCTTGTCAGAATTTTATTTGGGGGTGCGCAAAACTGTCATGCAACCCGATGAAATGATGACCGAAATTTCATTTCAGGCCTTAAACCCCAATCAGCGTGGGGTTTATTTAAAGCTAGGCTTACGCCGCGCCCAAGCCATCTCGGTGGTGAATTGCGCTGTGGTGCTCGAATTAGCCTCCACTGGCCTGATTGCCGCCGATGACGGCGGTGCAAGCAGCGCCAGCGCCGCCCCCGCCATCACCGATGTGCGCATCGCCTTGGGTGCAGTCGCCCCCACCATCAAACGGGCGAAAGAGGCCGAGTTGTCATTGGTCGGCAACCCGCTCAGCGAATTCACCATCAACCGCGCTGCCCAACTCGCCCAAGCCGCCGTCACCCCCATCAGCGACATCCGCTCATCTGCCAGCTATCGGCATGACATGGTTGGGGTGCTGGTTGAGCGTGCATTACGACAATTGGCATCTGGTGAAGCAAATTGGGCCAGCCCCACTTTATTAGTAACGTCAACGGCACATGACAACACCGGCAACGCCAACGTCAGCGCCAAGGTTAACGGCAGCGACTATGCCATCCCCCCACACGCCCACGATAAAAGCATGTTGCGTTGGCTGCGTGAAGATTGCGGCTTGATCGGCACGAAAGAGGGCTGTGCTGAAGGTGAATGTGGCGCTTGCACCGTGTTGCTCGATGGCAAGGCCGTCATGTCGTGCCTTGTGCCCGCCCCTCGCGCTGCTGGGGCCGATATTGTCACCATCGAAGGCGTGAGCAATCATGATGCACAACTTCACCCGTTGCAACAAGCCTTTATCGATTGCGCCGCTGTGCAATGTGGTTATTGTACCCCGGGCTTTATTATGTCGGGTGTGGCCTTGTTTGCCGAAAATGCATCGCCAACCAACGGACAAGTGAAAGAAGCCATCAGCGGCAACTTGTGCCGCTGCACTGGCTATTATAAAATTTTAGAGGCGTTTGAGCAAACGCGCAAAAAAATTGCTTAGCTTAACAATGGCACATTAGCCGAAACAAAGCAAATCTCTGGCGATTTTATGAAATCGAAATATATTTACAAGGGGAGTAAGATTGAGATATGCAAAACACCAATGTATCTGTTAGTTTAGAACAAAAAATACTTGCAATCATTCGCAAATTGCCGCCTGAGCAAAACTTGCAATTGTTTGATTTTGCCCGTTTTTTGGCAAGTGATACGTTTAAGGCAGGGCGTTTTGCTTTAGAAGATAATGAAGACGCGCAAGCATTAGACCAAACAAATACCGTAACCAAGAATGATACGCATTGGGATGCATTATTTGCCTCTGATGAAAGTCAGTTTTTTCTTGATAAGATGGCGGATGAAGCCATGGCTGAAATTCGTGCTGGTAAAGCTCGCCCCATCATTTTCACAAATGATGGAGAACTCGCTGCTACATCATGAAATCACAAGCGCTTCCGCAATTTTGGAAACTTTATTATGCATCACCCAAAATCATTCGCCGACGTATTGCAAGCGCTTATCGCAAATGGTTAAATAACCCTGATCATTTGGGTTTGCAATTTAAACGAGTAGGCTTGCGCAGACCCGTCTATTCTGTGCGTGTTAATGATTCATATCGGGTGCTAGGGTTACTTGAAGAAGACACCATCTACTGGTTTTGGGTTGGCCCGCATGACCAATATGAACGTGTTATAAAGGGATTATAAAAACGAATCACCTAAATTCGAAAAACAGACTGTGACTAAAACTACAACATCAAAAAATTCCGCCCGCGCAAACAACGATGACAATAATAAACATGTCATCACTCAATATATCGACCATAAAAATGACAACGACAATCAAGACATCGTTGCGGCGTTTTTGGGTGAATCGGTTCGTGAACTGACTACAGATCATAAATCAGGCTATATTGCTGTGGTGGGCAAGCCGAATGTCGGCAAATCGACTTTGGTCAATGCCCTGATCGGGCATAAGGTGGCAATTGTGTCGCCCAAGCCGCAAACCACGCGCCGCCGCATCTTGGGCATTCTCACCCGCCCTGAAGCCCAAATTTTGTTTGTCGATACACCCGGCGTGCACGAGGTGCATCATTCACTCAACAAAGTGATGATGCGTGAAGTCGATGAAGCACTGGCCGACTGCGATGCCGTTTTATTCGTTGTCGATATCAGCCATTCACCCACCGAAGATGACCATAACGTTGCCAAACGCATTGCTGGGCTTGATCGCCCCGTCATTTTTGCGCTCAACAAGGCCGACACTGTTGACCCGCGTTTTTTGCTGCAAAATGTGGCGGCTTATGAAGCCCTAATCAAAACCCGCACTGCAAACACTACCGCCCCCTATATGCTCACGTCAGCTACGCGGGGCGATAATCTTGAAAAATTGCTGGCAATGGTGTTAGAGGTATTGCCTGAAGGCCCTGAATATTACCCGCCCGATCAATATACCGATCAAACTGAGCGCGTGATGGTGGCCGAGTTGATCCGCGAGCAAGCCATTCGCAATTTGTCGCAAGAGGTGCCGCACGCGCTGGCCGTGATGATTGATGAATTTGCCGAACGCAAACGCGGTGGGGCGGCCTATATTGCTGCCACCATTTTTATCGAACGCGATTCGCAAAAAGGCATTTTGATCGGCGATGGCGGCAAAATGCTCAAACGTATTGGGGCCGCTGCTCGCAAAAACATCGAGGCCGAATTAGGCCGCAGCGTTTTTCTTGAGCTGTGGGTAAAAGTACGCGAACAATGGCGCAGCAACACCCGCGCTGTCAACGAATTTTTAGATATACAAGAATAATGACTTATGACTCATGATTCACGAGTCATGAGTCAGTTAAAGTAATCATCAATTAGCCTATGGGTTCTCTCCATTTTCGATACCTGCTTATTACCGTTTTTACCACCTTGCTGACCTGCATTATTACTGCGGTAATATTGCTCAATATTCTCATCTCGCCGGTGTTGATTACGGGCGCGGCATTTGTGGCCGGTTTTTTCATGAATATTATGGTGGCGGGCACGGTTGCAATTGCGGCGGGTCGCCGCGCGGCGGCTGGGTTTATTGAACCCAACAAAGGCTTAGTGGCTGGCACTGTGATGGGTTTTTGGGTCGGGCTTGGGGCGCTGATTGGCATGGTGCTGTTTGGGCTTTTTCTGTCGCAGGTGTATAAGGCCGATGTGCGCGGCGGCTTGGTCATCATCTTTGGCCTGGTCAGTTGTGGCATCGCTATTTTTGCCTCACGCATCTCTGGCCGCGAGGCCGCCCACCCTCCCGAAGAAGAAGACATTTAACCCAACTTTATGCCAACACGTAACGAAGTAGGTCAATGGGGCGAGGCCATCGCCGCAAAATATTTAAGCGAACATGGCTATACCATTCGTCACCGCAATTGGCGGTACGATCACGGCGAATTGGATATTGTGGCCGAGTTGAACGGGTGTATTCACTTTGTCGAGGTACGGTTACGGCGCAGCGACCAATTTGGCAAGCCCGACGAAACCCTGAGTCTGCGCAAGCAGGCCAAGCTCGTTGCAACATCACAAGCCTATTTAGAGAAGAATGAGCTAATAGACACAGCCGCCCAAATCGATGTGATTGTGATTGAACTCGGCCCCCGCAATACCGTGGCGCGGCTCGAACATTTAGAATGTGCGATTGCAGCTGCATAAAGTGGGGCAGAGTTGCAGGTGGCAGGTGGCAGGTTGCAAAGTAGCAGGTAGCAAAGTAGCAAGGCTGCCACTTTGCTACCTGCCACATGCCACTTTGCAACTCTGCCACTAACTTTTCAGCATTAACCCATGCAAAACAGCCCACCCTTGCCCAGCACGTTTGGCGAATATTTACGCTTTTTACGGCGGCGTGCCCGCCTCACCCAAAAAGACCTTGGCATTGCGGTGGGTTATAGCACCGGGCAAATTTGCATGTTAGAAAACGGGCAACGCCTGCCCGAATTGAGCACGTTGGCGGCCTTGTTTGTGCCTGCGCTTTATATTGAAAAAGACCCAGCGCTTTCGGCGTATTTATTTACCCTTGGCAAACAAGCCCGCGACAACGGCCCGGACCCTGCCGAAGCAACCGCCTCATTCACCGCATCACCCGCGCCAGCCGCTTTACCCATCACCCCGCCCCCACCAGCCAATACCGCCAGCGTGCTCGCCCAATGCGACACACTTAACCCATCGGCCCAAGCCATCATCGCGGTGTTAATGACATTAAAACAGCCGCCAAATTTGCTCGAATCGCGCTTCATACGCGCCATTAGCGCGGCATGGCCGACCTATCAACACGGCCAAGCCATCGCCCAACTGACCCAACTGGGTTGGCTTACCGATTTAAACAGCGCCCAGCTTAAGCGCGAAGTGCACGATAGCCTGCATCAATGGCTTGCGTTACGCCCCGACCTAAGCCAACAAGCCTATCGCAGTAGCGCCCAATGGCTAGAAGTGCGCGGCGAATGGGTATTAGCGGCCCAAGACCATTGCGCCGTTGGCGATTTGCAGTTGGCGTGTGATGCCATTTTGAATATTGAGGTTGGGGCGGTCAATATGATACCCGTAACAGATATTTTGCGCGTAGTCGATGATATTTTGAACGCCACCCAAAGCCAACTACATACACAGCGTCACCATGCCGAGGCCAGCGCCGAGCTAAAACAAATTTTGCGCCAAATGTTGGTTTTTAGGGCCGATTGTTTGCTAAATACGGTTCGGGTCGATGAGGCTCATACCAATTACCGCGATGCGCTGGCCTTGGCGACTCACCCCACCATACGGGCGCACATTGCCGATAAATTGGCTGGAGCGCTCTTGCAACGCGGCAAACCAGCCGAAGCGCTCACCCTATGCGAACAGGCCAGCGCTCAATTATCCGCCAGCAGCGCCCATTCACCCCAGCCCGACGACGCAAGCACCCGCGCTTACACCAGCGCCCAGCTTGATGCCACCCGTGGCAAAGCCCTGATGATGCTGACACGCTATGACGAAGCTGAACAAGCCTGCGCCCAAGCACTCGCCGCCGCCGAACAATATGCCCTCATCGCCCCCCGTGAAGTTGATGGCATTCGCGCTACCGCCCATTCAACCTTGGGCACGGTGTGTCGCATCCAACGCCGCAGCAGCGATGCCCGTCACCATTTTCAAGAGTCAGCCGACTATGCCCGTTTTGCTGGCTTGCGCCAAATCGAGGCGCGTAGCCTAACCAATCTTGGCAATTTGCTATTTGAAAATGGCGACCTCGACCAAGCCAGCGATTATCAACAACGGGCGCTGGCGGCGGCAACGGTGGCGGGTGATCAGTTTGTCGAAGGTCGTATTTTGAACACACTGGCGGCCATCACCCTAATGCGGGCTGACCCCAACACTGCCCTCAATTTTGCCGACCGCGCCATTGCGCTAAAAAAACAGATGGGCGACAAACAAGGCATTGCCAGCTCAGAAAATCAACGCGCCTTTATCTTGTTGCATCTCAAACGTTTTGACGAGGCGCGACGCACGGTTGAGCGTATTTTGGCCGACACCGAGCGCAGCGGCGAGGCGTGGCTACGTGGGCAATATCTCAATATGCTGGGGCTGATTGTGACGATGCAAGGCGATGGGCCACGCGCCATTGCACTGTTGAATGAGGCGTTGGCAACCGAGGGCGCACAGCGTGACCAGCGTTTGCGTAGCAGTATGCGCACTTACCTCGGCATGGCGCAATTTGTAGCGGGTGATATGGCGCAGGCCGAGGCTATCGCCAGCAATCCCCCCGCCCCCGAATTTGGGGCCGAGGTGCTACTCGATCATTATTTATTGCAATTGGTCGTGTTATTGTGGCAAGGGCAAAGCACTGCCGCCGCCGAGGTGGCGACACAGGCGAATACCTTGGCCCAACAAAATGGCTATCGCCTCTACCTCAACGCCATTCAGCGCCTAAAAACGGCTTCGGCATTGCCAGCCACTCGGCACGCAATGTTGCAATTGTGTTTAGGCGCGTGATGAGGCGGGTCTATAGCACCCGCTAATCTCGCGCCATCAATGGCAACATCACCCGATAAATCACCGTATTCGGGTCAATTTGCGCTTGCACCGAATAGCCATCGAGCCAAGGTTGGGCATTGCCAGCGCGGTCAACCGCCCGCACCCGAAATTCATAAGCGCTGCCGGGCACACCAACAAAGATCGTCTCGGTGGCGGTGATGGCACTGCCGATAGACGACCACGCGCCGTTGATCGGCATCAGCGCCTTCATCGGCACCAATTTCACCTCTTGTTGCACCTCGGTATAAATAACCGAGCGGGTGATTTCTTGCGTTCCCGATACAGTCAACTCGGTGCGCAATTTTTGCATCGGCTTTTCAATCACGGCTGCCGTCATAATTTCGGTCGCACGCACAATCTCGCGGGCTTGCACATCATAAAACGCCACCCCGCTCAGGGTATCAGTGGCCGTCCAAGTTAATGTGAGGCCAGTCGTGCCGGTTAGGGGTGTTGCGGTTTTGGCTTTGGCGGTTGATGGGTCTACCTCTGGCACAAAATTGCGTGGGATTGCCGCCACCATTTGCGCAAAGGGCGGGGTGCGATCTACCACCAATTCGCGGGCACGACTCCAATCGCTCACCGTGCTGCCATCGCTGGCCGATACACGCCACACATAACGCCCATCCTTCGGGAAAGCCACTGTCCACTCGGTGCTTGTGATCCAGCCACTATTCAAACTCCAGCCGCCACCCAATTCCCACAACCCAGCATAAAATTTGCGCGGCTCGCCTTGCACAGCATCACCGGTATCAGTCCATTTGATGGTGGCAGTTGGGGCGCGGGTTGCGGTGGGTGTGCTAATATCGACCAACGGGATGCTGGGCGGCAAATTAAAAAACTGCAACTGCGACAGGCCTTTGCGGTTGACATATTCAACCTCAACCTTATGCAAACCGCTGGGCAACGACACAATACTTTGATGCTCAATCAAAATATCGTCTGGTGCTTCCCAACCATCCACCACCAAACGCCCATCTACCCACACCCGCACCCCGCCAATAGCCTGCACTTTGAATGGGTAATTGCCCTCGGTTAAGGCCCATACCCGTGACCAACGGGCCGAATAGCCGCTTTTACTCATGTTTGGCGCAGGGGCGGTTCCAGTCCAACGGAAATTGATAACCGGGTCAAGCTGCACTTGCGAGGCTGGCTGGCTGAGTTGATTGTTATTGAAATATTGCCCGACCCACGAGGTAAATAGGCTGGGCAGGTTATCGCCCGGTGGGTATTGGTTGAGCGGCAAGGCCGATAATTTGCGAATGTGGCTTTTGTTGAGCCGTAACGCCCCAAAAGTATCGTTGTCTGGGATTCGGTGGCGTTTGCCATTGAGCACAATAAAATTTTGCAGCGCATCGTCTTCTGATCGCACAATCAGCGGGGCACGCCACGCAAATTTAATCGCATCGGCCCACAATTTAACTGGTATTTTGTCGTTGGTAAAGTTGCCCAATTGCACCAGCGCATTGCCGCCGCGCACAAATGGAAATGCCCCAAGCGACATCCAACCTTGTGGGGCATCTTGCTGTGAGCGCCGCACCAAGTTTTGCCCCTCGGCATGATTGATTTTGTAAAGCGCAGTTTGGCTAAGGTTAACATCTTTTTCGTCGTGTGGCATCCACACCAACACTTCCCACATGCCATCAAAGGGCAAATCGGGCTGCCAACGTGCCCACGCGCTGTCGTCAGTGGCGTTTGGGTTTTGGTTGGCCGACCAAATCGCGCGTGATTCGCCGCCAAAACCATAACCCAACGCGGCTTGCCATTCGCCCGACATCGAAAAGCCGGGGTCTTTGTCATTCACCGTAATTTCAAAATTGAGCGGCACGCTCAAATTCAGGTCGGCTGGGCTAGCTGGCTCGACCGTCACCATCGAAAAGCCTTGATAGCCAATGCCCCATTTCAAAATAATATCGTCACGATTGGGCAAATTGGGGCGAATGATCATGGCGCGTTGCCCGCCTGTCGTGTCGTAGCCAATGATGGTTCCGGCGTGGCTACCCCACGGTGATTCTGCAAACGCCCCAATGGCAGGGCGACCCGAGTCGATTTCGCGTTTAATGTCGTCAAAAGTCGGCTCGGCAATGGGCACAGTTTTAAAAGCATAGCCTTTTAAGTTGGTGAATTGGCGCACGCCGCTAGCGACATCGAAGGCATCATAGCCAGTGTCACCGGGTTTGCCATTGCCGTTGCCATTGCCATAACACAACAAATTGGGGAACATTTCACGCAATTTGTAATAGGTAGCGTTTGGGTCATTATTCCAAAGGGCTGGGTAGCCACGCGCTGCCCAATATTTCAACACACTGGCCGAGGCCACCGTGAAACAGCCCGGCCAACAGCCATCCGAGTCGCATGAGCATTTCCATACATTGCTTGGCAATGGCAATAGATCATCGGGAATGTTTGGCACCACCACCCGCGTAGGTGCGGGGGCAGGCATAGATATATCGGTGTGTGCGGCATATATCACATTAACCGCAATAAGCCCGTCAGTGATGATGGCAATAATGAGGAGCAGGTGTAAAAACACTCGCCCAAACAGGCGTAAGGCTTGCATTTGCTTAAATTATACCGGTTGCGCATGGGAAGGCATGAAGCATCCGGAGCGCCGTCATCCTGACGGCTTCTTTGACTAACGTAATAAAGGGTGTTATAGGTGACACAAAGAGCTGTCAAGCTGACGGCTCTCCCTTACGAGATTCCTTTTCGGCGATCCTGATAAGCACTACTAAATTTCCAATCTGCTGCATTTTTCACTAATCCTGCTTTAACTGGATTTTGCTCAATATAATTGAGAACATCTGTAAAATGACGATCATTACGAATAAAACGATCATAATATTCACGTGCCCAAAATATCCCAGTTCGTACTAATGACCTATTCGCTTGTAA
>CAMDWA010000099.1 GCA_945877855.1 Thermoflexus hugenholtzii JAD2
CGAGGCACTTGAATATGAAGCCATGCTGCAAGACGTGGCTGGTGCAACTGAAGATAACAAAGAAGGTGTCCGCGCCTTTTTGGAAAAACGACCAGCACAATTTACGGGGAAATGAGTGATTGGAAAAGGATGAAGGGTGAAGGATGAAAAATCTCTAATCTTTAATCCTTAATCCTTAATCCCCAATCACTCATTCACTCATTCACTCATTCACCCATTCATTCATTAAAACATATGGAAACAATTGCAGTTTTGGGCGCAGGCACAATGGGCGCAGGCATCGCACAAGTCGCGGCGCTGGGCGGCTACCGCGTGATGTTGTATGACATTAACGAGACATTTGTGCAACGTGGCCTCAGCACCATTTATAAACAACTCGATGAAGGGGTCATTCGCAGCAAAATCACGGCTGATGCGTCAGCCCAAGCCAAAAGCCACATCGTAAGCAATACCCAACTCGAAGAGATTGCCCATGCCGATTTAATCATCGAGGTTGTGCCGGAAAAGCTTGACTTAAAACGCGAGATTTTTGCCAAGCTCGACGAACTAGCCCCACCCCACACCATTTTTGCCAGCAATACCTCATCACTTAGCATCAACGCGATGGCTGGCGCAACCAAACGTAGTGATCGGTTTATCGGGCTGCACTTCTTCAATCCGGCCCATATCATGCCGTTGGTCGAGGTGATCTCGTGCGATTTTAGCAGCGACAGCACGCTCGAAACCGCCTTCGCCTTCGTTAAATCCATCGGCAAAACTGCTGTGCGCTGTAAAGACACCCCAGCCTTTATCGTCAACCGCGTGGCGCGGCCATTTTATGGCGAGGCGTTTCGCTTGCTCGGCGAAAACGCCGCCGATGTCGAGACGATTGACTTGCTCATGGAGTCAGTCGGCTTTAAGATGGGGCCATTCAAACTAATCGACATGATCGGCTGTGATGTCAATTTTGCCGTGACGCAATCGGTGTATAACGCCTATTTTCAAGACCCCAAATACCGCCCGCACCCCATTCAACAACGCATGGTCGAAAGCGGGCGTATTGGCCGTAAAGTCAAACACGGATTCTATAAATATTAATTACGAATTACGAATTACAAATTACGAATTGAACCAAGTAAGTTTTCAATTCGTAATTCGTAATTCGTAATTCGTAATTCACAATTACCCTCTTGAATTTTGATAACAAAAAAATCCTGATTACAGGTGGCATCGGCTTTATCGGTTCACATTTGGCGCGGCGATTGGTAGACATGGGCGCATATGTAACATTAGTCGATAGCCTCATCCCATCCTACGGCGGCAACCTCTTTAACGTTCATGACCTCAAAGATCGGCTCACCATCAATATTTCAGATGTGCGTGATCCGTTTGCAATGGCGCATTTGGTGCAGGGGCAACATTATCTGTTCAACTTAGCCGGCCAAACCAGCCACGTCGATTCAATGACCGATCCGTTTACCGACCTTGAAATTAACGCCCGCGCCCAATTATCGATTTTAGAGGCTTGCCGCAAACACAATACCGATATCAAAATCATTTTCGCCAGCACACGCCAACTCTATGGCAAACCACAATATTTGCCAGTCGATGAACAACACCCGATCGTGCCGGTTGATATTAATGGCGTAAACAAACTGGCAGGTGAATGGTATCACTTGCTATATCACAATGTGTATGGCATTCGCACTTGTGCCCTGCGGCTGACCAACACCTATGGCCCGGGGATGCGGGTCAAAGATGCGCGTCAAACCTTCGTTGGCATTTGGATTCGCAATTTGATCGAGGGCAAACCAATTCAAGTATTTGGCGACGGCTTGCAAAAGCGCGATTTTAATTATGTCGATGATGCCGTTGATGCACTGCTCATGGCGGCGCTATCGCCACAGGCCGATGGGCAAATCTTTAATACTGGTAGCCACGAAGTCATTAATTTGCGCGATTTGGCCGCGCTAATGGTTGCAGCTTATGGACGCGGCGGCTACGAAATTGTGCCATTTCCGCCAGAGCGCAAGGTGATCGATATCGGCGATTATTACAGCAATTATAACAAAATGCAGCAGATTTTGGGCTGGCAACCTAAAATCGACTTGCACGAAGGTTTAAAACGTTCGTTGGCTTATTATGTTGAGCATCTAAAAAAATATATCTAGCCACGCCCAAGATTATAATTTCAGCATGAGTATTACTGTTGCGCCAAGCGCCCCTGCCCCTTTTCGCGCGCGTCCAAATACCATGCCGCTGGCAACAGTTGCGCCCGCTCCAATCGAATATCCAGACAGTGACGGTCAACCAATGGCAGACAATACAAAACAATGGGAATGGATGGTTAGCATCAAAAATGGGTTTGAGGCAATGTATAAAGACGACCCCAATGTGTTTGTAGCGGGCGATTTGTTGTGGTACGCCCAACAAGGACGGCCCGACCTTCGCCTCGCGCCCGATATCATGCTCGCATTTGGTCGCCCAAAGGGCTATCGTGGCAGCTATAAACAATGGGAAGAGAACGACATCGCGCCACAAGTGGTGTTTGAGATTTTGTCACCCGGCAATCGGGCGGCAGAAATGCGCAACAAATTGCGCTTTTACAATCGCTATGAGGTCGAGGAATATTATGTTTATGATCCCGACACAGGCGATTTAGAAGGCTATGTGCGTGAAGATGACGTGTTTCAATCGTTGCACATTGTGCCAGACATGCAAGGGTTTGTTAGCCCACGAACCGGGGTCAAATTCAATATCGATGGCGTTGACCTTGTGCTGACCAAACCAGACGGCACACGCTTTGAAACTTATCTTGAACTATTGGCCCGCGCTGAGATTGAGCGCAATCGCGCTGAAACCGAACACAACCGTGCCGAAACCGAGCGCAACCGCGCTGAAACCGAACGCAGCCGCGCCGAGGCCGAACATGCCCGCGCCGAGCGTCTTGCCGCACAACTGCGTGCGCTCGGCATCACACCCGATCTTTAACCCGTTAACTTGATATTGTCAAATTAACCATTAACCATTCACCACTAACCATTGCTCATGCCAATCTCCGTTAATGAACCGTTGCTCGATGGCAACGAACGAAAATACCTGATCGAGTGCATCGAAACTGGCTGGATCTCGTCCGAAGGCCCGTTTATTAAGCAATTTGAGCAAAAATTTGCCGCAAAAATGGGCCGCAAGCACGGCATTGCAGTGTCAAATGGGTCAGCGGCGCTCGATGCCGCCGTCATTGCCTTGGGCATCGGCGAAGGTGACGAGGTGATTATGCCGACCTTCACGATTATTTCGTGTGCTGCAGCCGTCGCGCGCGCTGGCGCAATGCCGGTATTGGTCGATTGCGATGCCACATGGAACATGGATGTGCGTCAGATCGAAGCCAAAATCACCCCGCGCACCAAAGCCATTATGCTGGTGCATATTTATGGTTTGCCGACAGACATGAACCCTGTACTAGCCCTTGCCGACAAATACAAGCTCAAGATTATCGAAGATGCTGCCGAAATGCACGGGCAAACTTATTTTGGCAAACCTTGTGGCAGTTTTGGTGATCTCAGCACATTTAGTTTTTACCCAAACAAGCATGTGACAACCGGCGAAGGCGGCATGATTTTGACCGATGATGATGCCTTGGCCGAGCGCTGTCGTGGGGCACGCAACTTGTTTTTTGGCAAACGCCGCTATATTCATGAAGAATTGGGCTATAACCTGCGCATGACCAATATGCAAGCCGCGCTTGGCTTGGCGCAATTAGAACGGCTCGATACATTTGTCGAGAGAAAGCGGCATATTGGCGCGTTTTATACCGAGCTGCTTACCCACAACCCGCATATCGAGTTACCAATCGAACACACCGCCTATGCCGATAATATTTATTGGGTATATGGCATTGTGCTGAAAGAGAGTGTGCCATTCGACAACGACGAAGCCTGCCGCCGGTTGGGCGAGCGTGGCATCGGCACACGCCAATTCTTTTGGAATATGCACGAACAACCGGTGTTTAAAAAGAAGGGCTGGTTTGCCGGTGAACATTACCCCAACGCCGAACGTATCGCCCGACGCGGGTTTTATTTGCCCAGCGGCTTGGCCTTGACAGACGCACAAATGCGCGAAGTTGCACAGGCAGTCAATCTAATGGTTAATGGTTAATGGTCAGTGGTTAATGATAAGTTATGTATCATTAACCATTAACCATTAACCATTAACCATTGACCACTAGAATATTGTTATGGATATTCTTGAGTTGGCTCACCGCGCCGAAGATGCGGGGTTTAAGTTGGAACTAGTTGGCGGATTGCCAATGTGGGAAGCGTTTCCATCTTATAAACATCAAAAAATCATCGACCAAATTCGCCGGTCACTACCCCAAGACGGCGACAAAAACACCACCGGCTGTGCTTATATCCACATTTCAGATGCTTATATTCTTTTTCCTGGCGGCTCGTTAAAACGCCCCGACATCGCAATTTTTTGCCAAGAACCCCCTGAAGCCGAACAAGAAACCGCCATTTCGCTCATCCCCGAAGCCGTCATCGAAGTTGTGAGCAAGGGTTATGAAGCCAAAGACCTGCAAATTGGCCCACGATTTTATTTAATGCATGGGGTAAAAGATGTCATCGTGCATGATCCATTCACCCAAACAGTGCTGCACATGCGCCGCTATGATACAAAATATGCCATATCACCCACTGTTATCGCGTTGGCTTGCGGTTGCAATGTCACCGTTTAATCTTAGACAATCATGACCATGAAAAACTATCGCACTCTCGGACGTAGCAATTTACAGGTATCGCCTTTGGCACTCGGCACAGTCGAATTAGGCATCGATTATGGTATTGCCGCGCCCGGCCATTTTGGTCGCCCGCCCGAGGCCGACGCCATTGCCTTGGTTCATGCCACGCTCGACGCTGGCATCAATTTTATTGACACGGCTCGTGGTTACGGCGAAAGCGAGACCGTGCTTGGCAAAGCCCTGCGCGGGCGACGACATGAAGCGATTTTGGCGACCAAAGTAGGGGTGCATTTGCCCGATGGCTCGGTGCCAACCGGCACAGCCTTACGCCAACATATGCTCGATTCGCTCGCTACCAGCCTACGCCTGTTGCAAACCGATTATGTTGACGTGTGGCAAATTCATAACACCGATGTTGCAGTATTGGCCCAAAGTGAAACGATTGCAGCGGTATTTGATGAGGCGCGGCAAGCTGGCAAAATTCGATCTACGGGCGGCTCGTTTTACGGTGCTGTCACGCCCATCCAAGGCATCCATTTAAACATTTTCGATGTCATTCAAGTCACTTATTCGGTATTCGATCAACGCTTGGTCGAACAGGTTTTCCCTTTAGCCGAGCGCCATAATATTGGGGTATTGGTGCGTTCGGTTTTGTTGCGCGGCGCTCTCACCGATCGCGCAGACCACCTGCCCGATCGGCTCGAAACACTCCGCGCCCGTTCACGCCAATATCGTCAAATTGTGGCTGAATCGGGCACAGGGCTGACCCCAGCCCAAGCGGCCATTGCCTTTGCGCTCGCGCAACCGCAAATCAGCTCGGTGTTGATCGGCATTCGTAGCATTGACGAGCTGGCCGAAAATTTGCCTGCGCTCAATGTGAAATTGCCCGACGCTTTAATAGGTCAACTCACCGCCCTGCGTTTAGATGACGAAGATTTGCTAAACCCCGGCACGTGGGGAGCGTAACGCTTTACAAAGCGGGTTTCTTGAACAAACCCGCTTTGTAAGTTAGAGATAATTCTCTTTATGCGCCCTTTTGAATTTTTACAACTTGCCCTTACAATTTTCACTGCTGGTGGGGCAATTCTCAGCCGCAGAATTCCTGCATTACGACCTTGGTTGCGTTATGTCGCCGCCGCCATGTCACTGACGATCCCACTGCAATTGCTTATCGAAGGGTATCGTTGGCAAAATGTGCTAACCTATTTATGTGCCATCATCGCGGCATTTTTAGCATGGCGACAAAGTCGCAGCAGCCAAGCCAACCCATCGCACACAGGGCACAAAGCTATCGCTACCGTGGGCGGCGCAATCCTCAGCTTGCTGCTCATCATTTCAACGGCGCTCCCTATCTTATTCCCGGTGCCAGTCATGCCCAAACCCAGCGGCAAATATGCCATCGGCACGGCCTCGTTTTATTTAAAAGACCCCAGCCGCGATGAAATTTACACTGACGACCCCAACGATAAACGCCAAATCATGATGCAGATTTGGTATCCGGCCAAATCAACGGCAGGGGCGCAACCAGCCAAATGGCTCGACCGCCTCGATATCGCTGGCCCCATCATCGCCCAACGCCTCAATTTGCCCAGTTTTGTGCTCGATCACGCCAATCTCACCCAATCAAACTCGTTTTTAAACACACCCATCATTGATGACAGCGCAACATTGCCGGTTGTGGTTTATTCGCATGGCTGGACCGGTTTTCGCACCGTCAATATGAACCAAAGCGAAGATTTAGCCAGCCACGGCTATATCGTCGTCTCTATCGACCATAGTTACGGCTCAATGATCACCGTATTCCCCGATGGCAGCGTCGCGCCGCTCAAAGCCAGCATTTTGCCGCCCGATGGCAGCCCAGACTTTACGCCCAAATTCACGCAGTTGGTGGGGGTCTATGCCGCAGATGTGCAATTTGTGCTCGATCAATTGGCGCTGCTTAATCAGGGCGATGCCAAAGCCCAAGCGGTTGCGCCTTGGCTAAAAGGGCGGCTCGATCTAAGCCGCTTGGGGTTGATGGGTCACTCGACCGGCGGGGCGGCCATCACCCGCGTATGCGCAACCGATGCCCGCTGCAAAGCCGGTTTTGGCATGGATGTTGCGGCCACTGGCCTCACCAGCGACATTACCGCCAAAGGTTTTCAGCAACCATTTTTTGCCTTATGGAGCGAACAATGGCGCGGCAACAATAGTGACAAATTGTTTGCGCCGATGTTTACCCAAGCCAAAAACCCCATTTACCGCGCCTATATAAGCGGGGCCAAACATTACGATTTCATCATGATCTCGCTGCTTTCACCGTTGGCCTCGACCTTAGGCTTAAAAGGCCCGATTAATGGTGAACGCATGATGCGGCTAAATGATGATTATCTGTTGGCATTTTTTGATCAGCATTTACGCGGCAGCACTTCGCCCTTGTTAGCTGCCGCCTCACCCCTCTACCCCGAAGTTGCATTTGAGAAGCAATAAGCATAAAATAACACCCCATGAGCCAATATATTGCCGCTATCGACCAAGGCACCACCAGCAGCCGCTGTATTATTTTTAACCACGCTGGGCAAGTGGTGGCCTATGACCAAAAAGAACACACCCAAATTTACCCACAACCCGGCTGGGTCGAGCATGACCCACTCGAAATCTGGGCACGCACCCAAGAGGTGATTGCGGGTGCATTAGCCAAAGCCAACCTTACCGCCCAAGATATTGCCGCCTTGGGCATCACCAACCAACGCGAAACGACGCTGGTTTGGGATCGCGCCACTGGGCAACCCATTTACAACGCGCTGGTGTGGCAAGACACCCGCACCGCCGACATTTGCACCGAGCTGGCGCGCGATGGCGGGCAAGATCGACTACGCGCCAAAGTGGGTCTGCCACTCGCCACCTATTTCTCTGGGCCAAAAATCAAATGGCTGCTCGACAATGTGGCTGGGGCACGTGCCCGCGCCGAGCGCGGCGAATTGTGCTTTGGCAATATCGACACATGGCTGATCTGGAATTTGACCGGCGGCGCAAGCGGCGACGCTGTGCATGTCACCGATGTCACCAACGCCAGCCGCACCATGTTGATGAACCTGCAAACGCTGGACTGGGATGACGAGATTTTGCAACTCATGGGCATCCCCCGCGCCATGCTCCCGCGCATCTGCTCCTCCTCCGAAATCTATGCGCGAATTAATACCAGCAATAATCCCCAATCCCTAATCTCTAATCTCAACACTATCCCGATCGCCGGTATTTTGGGCGACCAACAAGCGGCATTATTTGGGCAAACCTGTTTCTCGCCCGGCGAGGCCAAAAATACTTATGGCACAGGCTGCTTTATGTTGCTCAACACTGGCACGCAACCCATCCCCTCGAAGCACGGCTTGCTCACCACGCTGGGCTACAAAATTGGCAATCAGCCTGCCGTGTATGCGCTCGAAGGCTCAATTGCCATTACTGGGGCCTTGGTGCAGTGGCTGCGCGACAACTTGGGCCTCATTCAACAATCGCACGAGGTTGAAACACTGGCGGCCAGCGTCGCCGATAGTGGCGGCATCTATTTTGTGCCAGCGTTTTCGGGGCTGTATGCCCCCTATTGGAAAGACAGCGCCCGTGGGGTGATTGCGGGGCTGACGCGCTACATCAACAAGGGGCACATTGCCCGCGCCACCCTCGAGGCCACCGCCTACCAAACCCGCGAAGTGCTGGACGCGATGAACGCCGACTCTGGCGTGCCGCTCACGGCGCTGAAGGTGGATGGCGGCATGGTGCGCAATGAATTGCTGATGCAATTTCAGGCCGATGTGCTGGGCGTGCCGGTCATCCGTCCCATCGTTGCCGAGACAACAGCCTTGGGAGCGGCCTATGCCGCTGGCCTCGCCGTTGGCTTTTGGCAACAAATTGACGACCTACGCGCCAACTGGGGCAAAGACCGCGAATGGCAACCCGCCATGCCCGCCGACCACCGCGCCACCCTCTATCGCGGCTGGAAAAAGGCCGTCACGCGGACATTTGACTGGGTTGAATAAAGGATGAAGGGTGAAGGATGAAGGATGAAGGATGAAAATTCATCCTTCATCCTTCACCCTTTATCCTTCATCCTTTATCCTTCACCCTTCATTCGCTCATTTTCCTAAGTTGCTTGCCGTCACTGACAAACGCGGCGATGGGGGTGTCGCGCAGCGAAATGACGCGGGAGCGGGCGCTGAGGGTAGTGGGCAGGCTGCCGGGCGCGTCGGCCCAGATCACCCACGAAGGCGCAGCAGGATTGAGAATGCTGGCGATGTTGCGGGTGCGTGGGTTGGCGAAAATGAGGTCGCTGGCGAGGTCTGAGCCAACCAAAATGTCAGTATCGCCCGCCAACTCAATTTCGACCTCGCCATGCTTGATATGCGCCCCGAGCGAATTGTCAGCACGCTCGACCAACGTCAGCGTCACATCGGGTTCAAGCGTCACCCGTGTGCCGAGCGGTGCATCGAGCATATGCACGACACTGCTAGCAGCGGCAGCCTGAAATTCAGCCAAACGCAGGCTATTGGCCTCGCCCGACGCGGGTGGGCTAGGCTGAACCAATGTGCCAACGCGGTAGCGATTGAGCACCGATAGCGCATCGGCACGGGTGAAGTCATCGCGGCTAGGCATAATCACCAACTCCACGGCGCGATCCCACACCGGCATGGCGCGCCCCATCTCTGACACCAGCCCGCCCCCGCCGACAAACACCACTTGCTTGCCAGATGGCGTTTGGACAAAGGCGCTACTGCCCGTAAAAATGACATGCAATTTGCCATCAGGCCGTTGCAACTGCCACACCGCGCCAACGCCAGCCGCCGTTAACACCCCAAACCCAGCCAACATCGGCAAGGCGCGGCGACGCACCCAAAGCCAAATTTGCTTGCGCATCTGGGTTGATTGGGTCACAATAGCGGTTGCGCCAAACAACAGGCCATAATACAATAGCGCCGCGCCTGCGCCAAAATTATAAATAGGCACGACCGCCCACGACATACGCGCCGTCCATTCAACCACCCGCAAGGTATAAGTGAGCAAAACATAAGGCGGCCAGCCCAACAACCAACCGGCGGCATCCGATATTGCCCCAACAATTGCAGCCAACCCGCCCAAGATCATGACCGGCGGCTGTGCTGGCAAAACCAAAGCGTTGGTAAATAACGCAATCAATGACAGATTGTGAAAATTGATCAAAATAAGCGGCAGCGTTGTGAGTTGGGCGGCTAAGGTGATAAGTAACATGTCGGCCAAAATATTGGTAATTTTACGAGCGGTTTCACCGCTAAAACGCCGTTCAAGCCCTTTTTGCACCGCCGTTTGAAACAGATCGGCATACAACACCAGCCCCAAGGTTGCCATCACGCTCAATTGAAACCCGCCATCAAACAACGTATCGGGGTCCCACAGCAGCATAAAAAAAGCCGCCGCCGCCAACGTATTGAGCGTAAACCCGCGCCGCCACAAGGCCTGCCCAATCAAGGCAATAATCGACATGGCCCCGGCCCGCACCACCGAGGCCGACGCGCCAACCAGCAGCACATAGCCGATGATGGCGGGGATGGCGACAAGGGCAGCGCGGCGTTTGTTGAGCAATTGGCTGAGCACCGGAACAACGAGGGCGATGACGATGCTGACATTGAACCCCGAAATAGCGACGATGTGCGATGTCCCGGTGCGGCGAAAGGCCTGCACCAATGTATCGGGCATTTCGTTATCGTCGCCGATCAAAATGCCATTCAACAGCGCCGACTCGGGCGCGGGCATGATGCGGCGGGTCGATTGACGCAACATCTCTTTGGTGCGCAACAATTGCGCCCACAACGCCGAGCCGCGCCCACTGTCGATGCGCTCGATGCTTTGTGGGCGTGACAGCCACGATAGCACCTCTTGACGCGCCAAATAATCGCGATAATCAAATTCGTTCAGCACCGGCGGTGCATCCAATTGCCCACGCACCCGAATAACATCGCCATAACGCCAAGGGTTGCTTTTGTCGGCGCGGATGAGGATGTAATTGGAGAAGGACGCTTGAACCCCCGACTCGCGCCCCGAGGCGGGTAAGGCATTGGCCGATTGATCGACAATACGGCTGGGCTTAACACGCAGGCGAATGTCATCGAAACGCACATCGGGTTCGTCGCTGATGAGGCCTTCGAGTGTGACGAATTTGCCGTTGTAAGGCGTGGTGGGCGCTTGATGCAGCAACGCATCACTGATGGCGTAGCGCAACCCGCCGAGGCTAATGAGCATGAAGCTGACGGCCAACCACGCGGTCAACACATCACGCCGCGCTATCAACAGCGCAATCAGGCTGAGCGCGGCGGCGACACCCATCAACCAACCGTGCAGGCCAAAGGCTTGGGCCAACCAAACGCCAAGCGCAAATGCAACGCCAATGATGACAAACGGGGCAGCGCGATGCAATGTAAAACCATTCGTGACGGGGCGCGTCATGGCGGGCATTATCGCTGATTACGACCCAATGCGCAAGAAACCGATAGCAAATTGGGACCCCCAAACCCATAATGACGCTATGTCACAACAATACAATTTCCGGTTTGGGGTCATCAACGAACAACCCTTACCACGCGACGCATGGCTGGCACAAGTGCGGCGGGTCGAAGCGCTCGGTTTCAGCACTTTTTTGCTGCGCGATCACTTTGCCGATGATTTTTTCGGGGCGCAATATGCGCCATTTAGCGCCCTTGCCACCGCCGCCGCCATCACAACCCGGCTGCATGTCGGCACAATGGTCATCAGCAACGACTTTCGTCACCCCATTATTTTGGCAAACGAAGCCGCCACTTTAGATGTGCTGTCGGGCGGGCGCTTTGAATTGGGGATTGGGGCCGGTTGGCTGCGGGCCGAATTTGAGGCCGCTGGCATGAATTATGACCCAAACGGGGTGCGGGTGGATCGGCTTGAGGCAGCCTTGCCGCTCATCAAAGGTTTTTGGTCGGATCAGGCTGTCACTTACAGCGACAAACACTATCATATTAGCAACCTCACAGGGTTTCCCAAACCCAGCGCCAAGCGTGTGCCCATTCTCATTGGCGCAGGCCACAAACGTATGCTCAGCATCGCCGGGCGCGAGGCCGATATTGTGGGGGTGCTGACCAGTTCGGTTGCCAGCGGTGAAATTAAATCGATTCCTACCGAGCGCTTGGCCGAAAGCGTGGCGCAAAAAGTGCAATGGATCCGTGAGGGCGCACAACAAGTCAGCGCCCAACGTTTTGAGCAGATCGAGCTTAGCCTCATCCCAGATTTCATTCTCAGCGATCACCGCGAGGCGGCGGCGCAGGCTTATCTGCAACAACGCGGCTGGCAAGGCATCACCCCCCAACAAGTGTTTGACATGCCCTCGGTCTTTATTGGCACAGTCGATGAAATCATCGCCGACCTCGTTGCCAAGCGCCAGCGTTTTGGGTTCTCGTATATGGTGGTTCCCGACAGCCAAATGGAAAGTATTGCGCCAATTGTGGCACGCTTAACAGGGTGTTGAGGTTGATGACTCGTGATTCGTGAATCACAAATCACGAGTCACAAGTCATGCATCAATCCAAGGTTATTCAAAAGTCAGCCCTCTGCTTAACCCGTCATCTCCGCGAACGCGGAGATCCATCACGATGCAGGGGAAAAATGTGACCATCACATCAAATTTATGCCTGCCACGTTATAGATTCCCTCTTGCGAGGGAATGACGGGTGAAGCTGAAGGCTTAATTTAATGCGATTGCGCTTTCGCGAGAATGACAAGGCGACTTTTGAACAGCCTTAGGTAGGTAACTCGTGACTGGTGACTGGTGATTCACGAGTCATGCAGCAACCCCAGACCAGCCTGTCAAAACCGCGATAAAATTTGGTCAAAGATTTAGGCTTATCCTACTTCAATTCCCCTGCCACCGTGTCCATACGCTTAAATTGCAGACCGAGGGTGAGGCAATATTGAATGAAATCTTCGAGCAACACCATGCCATGCGCCCGCCCGATCACCTGCGGGTGCATTAACACCGTCAATACGCCATTATCAATATGTTGGTGCATATAACGGGCGTGGGTCGTCCAAATTTCATACACCTTGCTGGGGGCCGAGGTGCCATTGCGATACGGGCTAAAGCTAAAATTGAAATGCACCCAATCATCAAATTCATATTGGGTGGGCAACTCCCACAACTTGGCCTCGCGGCCCTTCACCAGCGGCTCATATTGCGACACACGGTCGCCGATGCGCGGGCGATAAGGGCGAAAATCGTCGCCCTTAAAGCTCGAATCGTAGGCAAAGCCATATTCTTCGAGCAAACTGAGCGTATGCCACGACTGCCCGCCAGTGCGAAAACCCGACGGCTTAACGCCATGCCGCGCTAGCGCCGCCAAACCCAATTCCAAATCGCGGCGTTCTTCATCCAAGGTCAAGCCACTCGGCTCGATATGGGCATAGGTATGGTGCGCCAATTCGTGCCCGGCCTCTAAAATGGCGGCGGTCTCGGCGGGGAAAGAATCGGCAGTGTGACCGGGCACAAAAAACGTGGCCGGCAATCGGTAGCGCTTGAGCAATTCTAAAATGCGTGGCACACCCACCCGCGCCCCATATTCACCGCGCTGCAACATATTCGGCGTCACATTGCCGCCATATTCCAGCCACACCGACAGCGCATCAAAATCGAAGGAAAGACAGATTGTGGAGGTTGACATATTTGACAGGGTGACAAGGTGAGGGGGTGAGAGGGTGACAAGGTGATTGAATCACCTTGTCACCCTCTCACCCCCTCACCTTGTCATCATTTGCTGGCGTTGTCCTTCAGCCCAACCGTGCGGTTAAAGACCAACTTCTCACTGGTGGTATCTGAGTCGATGCAGAAATAACCGTTGCGTTCAAATTGATAGCGGCTGCCCAAGGTGGCATCGCGCAGGCTTGGCTCAACAAACGCATTTGGCAAGATTTCGAGCGAATTGGGGGTGAGGCCCTCTAAGAAATGCCCGCCCTCCGGCACATCATCGGGGTTAGGTTTGGTGAACAGGTGGTCATACAAACGCACCTCAGCCGCCACCGCATGAGGGGCCGAGACCCAATGAATGGTGGCCTTGACCTTGCGGCCATCGGGCGCATTGCCACCACGTGTGGCGGGGTCATAGGTGCAACGCACCTCGATCACATTCCCGGCCTCATCTTTCACCACACCCACACATTTAATAAAATACGCATAGCGCAAACGCACCTCGCGCCCGGGCGTTAACCGAAAATATTTAGGCGGTGGCACTTCACGAAAATCGTCTTGCTCAATATACAACTCGCGGCTAAAGGGCAATTGGCGCGTGCCAGCCGCTGGGTCGTCGGGGTGATTGACCGCATCCAACATGTCGGTTTGGTCTTCAGGGTAATTTTCGATCACCACCTTGAGTGGGCGCAACACCGCCAAGGCACGTGGGGCAGTCTTGTTCAACTCGTCACGAATGCTGAACTCCAACATGCCAATATCGACCATGCTATCGGCTTTTGCAACCCCGATGCGGCTGCAAAAATCGCGAATAGACGCAGCAGTATAACCACGTCGGCGATACCCCGACAAGGTCGGCATCCGCGGGTCATCCCAACCGCGCACATGGCCTTCTTTTACCAATTGCAACAATTTGCGCTTGCTCAACACCGTATACGACAAATTCAGCCGCGCAAATTCGATTTGGCGCGGGGCATAAATCCCCAATTCACGCACATACCAATCATACAAAGGCCGATGCGCCTCATATTCAAGCGAACACAGCGAATGGCTAATGCCCTCGATTGAGTCACTTTGCCCATGTGCAAAATCATATAACGGGTAAATACACCATTTGTCGCCGGTGCGATGGTGGTGCGCCCGCAAAATGCGATACATGACTGGGTCACGCATGTTGATGTTGCCCGATGCCATGTCAATTTTGGCGCGTAAGGTGCGCGAGCCATCGGCAAATTCACCCGCCCGCATCCGTGCAAACAGATCAAGATTTTCTTCAACCGAGCGATTTCGATAAGGGCTATCGACACCCGGGGCCGTCAGCGTGCCGCGATATTCACGAATTTGATCGCCACTCAGATCACACACATAGGCCTTACCCTTTTTAATCAATTGCACCGCATAGTCATAAATCGCCTCAAAATAATCCGAGGCAAAAAACAACTCATCCCATTCATAACCCAACCACAATATGTCTTCTTTGATCGAGTCAACATATTCTTGCTCTTCTTTGGCAGGATTGGTATCATCGAAGCGCAGATTAAACTCGCCATTAAATTCTTGTGCGATATTGAAATCGACCGACAAGGCCTTGGCATGCCCAATATGCAAATAGCCATTTGGCTCAGGCGGGAAACGGGTTTTGATATGGGTAAATCGCCCCGATTTGATATCTTCGGCCACAGCCGTGCGAATAAAATCGGATGGAACGGGAGTAGAAACACTAGTAGTCATGTCTTTTGCAAACGCTGAGTATAAACGCAACCCAATAAAACAGCCAACCTTTTAATTCTAAGAGATGAATGCGGCGAAAATTTGTTTTACCACTTCAATAAAAAACCAAAAGCCAGTTTCAAAATGAAACTGGCTTTTATTAAGCTATCTTCGGGAATCGAACCCGAAACCTATCACTTACGAAGCGATTGCTCTACCGATTGAGCTAAGATAGCAACCTGCTTAGATTATACTACATTCCAGCTTTTTTAGCTTCGCTCAAAAACTCATGCTTTTGAATGAAAATATCTCAAATTTTATTAATTTAAGTTTACCCAGCGTTTTCGGGGGCATAATGATATAAATATTGTATCCCTACCCCCAGCGGGGGATAGGGTATCTATTGCGCACGGGCAAAAATTGAGGGAATAGCAAAATCAGCAAAAAACTCAGTCTGAGACCGCGCTCAATATCATATTTTCGGCAAAATAGGTTTTAATGCGTAAAACGAAGGGTGCGGGTCATTATTTTGCAGAAGATTGTCGTAATGCTGAATTAAGCTTAGCTTTACCAATAGGTTGATCACACCAAGGGGTAGCAGGCTTAAGTTTAAAGTCTGGTGGAAGAAGTGAAGGGTGAGTGGACTTGGGTTGAGCA
>CAMDWA010000100.1 GCA_945877855.1 Thermoflexus hugenholtzii JAD2
ACCCAAAAGCGTAGCTTTTGGGTTAGATGGTGAAATCGGCAAAACCTTTCATCAACTTAGAATCTATTCTGATGCATCAGCTATACTTTTGGTGAATGGATACTGGTTATTCAGGAACCCCACTCATCAAAAAGCTCAATCTTAAGCCCGGCTTTTCGATTTGCCTGATCGACGCACCCAATCAGTATTGGGATTGGCTGGGCGCAGACATGGCGCAATTTGTGCAAGCGCAAGCACCATATCAATGGGCACATGTGTTTGCCACCCAGCGCGCCGCACTCGAAGCGCATATTGCGGCCTTACGCAGCCAAATTAGCCCTGACAGTATGATTTGGGTGTCGTGGCCTAAAAAATCATCAAAAATGCCGACCGACATCACCGAAGATGTCATCCGCGAGATCGCCTTTGCCAATCAGTTGGTCGATGTAAAAGTGTGCGCGGTCAGCCCTATTTGGTCGGGCCTAAAGCTGGTGATACGGCTCAAAGATCGCTAACCTGATGAATCATTTATTGGGCTTTGGGGTATTTAATTTGTCCTTTTAGCGCATCGTGGCTAGGGCTTTCATCGTATAAGGCTTTTAGGGCTTTGATCATTGTGCCTAAATCGTAGCGATGTTGTCTGAAATATACAATCCCAAAATGTTCAAAATGCTGGCTGGCTATTTTTAAAAAATCGTCATCGCGTGTCACCAACACCCTTTCCTCTTGATTTGCAAAGGCTTGTTGATCCATATCTACCCTGCCTATTAAGGCTTTGTCTGGGGTTGTCGTTACATCTATGCCCAATCGTCTTAATTCTGTCGCTACAGCTTTTGGCATGTTTTCATCAAGATGAAACTTTATCTTGTTGCTCATTTGCTTGGATAGGACTACGCTATTGCTGCTTGTTCTCGGCTATATTGCGCATCATAACCTGCTTGCCACGCCCGATCTGCTTCGGCGATTTGTATATCTATCTCAATTTTGTTATCGTAATAATAAGCCAAAGCCGCATAAATTTGAGCTGGAGTTAATTCGTATTCTTGTGCAATTTCTGCTACGGTCATCTCTTGTTCAATATTCCAAATAGCAATATCAGCAACAGTAATACGCCTCCCTGCGATTCTTGGCTTACCCGATCTAACGCCCTCGGTTTTAATGATGTGATAGTTATAACTCTTCGCAATGTCAAAGAATGACATTGTTGCCTGAATCGGTCGAGCCTCGACTACTACTGCTTCCATACAGAGATTATTTTATAATATTTTTACTGTGCTGCAACTATACCTCACGCTCATGCTACACTCATAGCACCATGAACTACCGAAATATGTTTGATCTGACAGGCCGCACGGCCTTGGTGGTGGGCGCGGGCAGTGGCATCGGCCAAGCCTCAGCCGTTGCATTAGCGGCCTTTGGCGCCAACGTTATTTGTGCCGATGTGAATGTGGCGAATTGTGACCTCACGCTGGCCCAGATTCACGAACAAGGCGGCAGCGGCAGCACTTTAGCCATCGATATGCGCGACGGGGCCAATGTAAAAGCCGCCCTCGCCGATGTCGCCGCCGATATTTTGATGTGCACCCCCAGCATTAATGTGCGCAAGCCACTGCTGCAAATTAGCGAAGAAGAATTTGACCGTGTTATCAATCTCAACATGCGCGGCACTTTTTTGGTGCTCAAGACCATCGCCGCAGGCATGGTGGCGCGTGGGCGCGGCAGCATCATCGTATGCAGCAGCATTCGCGGGGATGTGGTTGAGCCCGGCCAAAGCATTTACGCCTCAACCAAGTCAGGTGTGCGTCAAATGTGCCGCGCCTTGGCTGCCGAAGTCGGGCGCAAAGGCGTGCGCGTCAACCTGATCGCCCCGGGCGCGGTTGAAACAGCGCTCACGGCTCCCATCAAAAATGACCCCACTTGGTATAACGCTTATGCCAATAGAAACGCCTTGGGGCGTTGGGCACAACCCAGCGAAATGGCCGGCGCAGTCGTGTTTTTGGCCTCAGATGCCAGCAGCTATGTCACTGGCTCCGTTTATCATGTTGATGGCGGCTGGACTGCCATCGACGGGCGATTTGAACCCAAAATTTAATGACTAATGGTCAATGATTAATGGTTAATGATTAGTGGTTAATGGTTAATGATCTATATCATTAACTGTATGGACAAACTAAGTTAGCATACGGCAGTAAGCATGAGCGTTAGTGTATCGTCTCATATTTTGTATGCTAACGTGTTTTGTTAATACACATTAACCATTAACCATTAACCACTAACCATTGACCATTAGCCTTTGATTTTATGAATATCGAAAACCTAATCGCCCCCAACATTCGCGAAATGCACCCATATGTGCCTGGCACATCGGTGGTTGAAATGGCGCAAAAGCTGGGCTGTGCGCCCTCAGACTTGCTCAAGCTTGATGCCAACGAAAACCCGTATGGCCCGCCGCCAGCGGCATTGCAGGCCTTGGCTGCCGAAAAAGCGCTGAATTATTACCCCGACCCCGATCAAACGGCGCTGCGACAAGCCATTGGCAAACATATCGGCATGCCTGCCGAGCATATCGTGTGCGGGGCGGGTGGCGATGAAGTGCTTGACCTGATTGCGCGGTTATTTTTATGCCCGGGCGATGCCATCGTCGATTTTCCGCCCACCTTCGGCATGTATGCCAACGCCGCGCAAGTCGAAAATGTCAACTACATCAGCATTCCACGCCGCGCCGATTTTTCGCTAGATGTGGCGGCGGCTGAGCGAATCATTACAAATTACAAATCACAAATTACGCATGGCGATATAGTCCCGAATCCAAAATTGTTATTTGTCGCCAACCCCAACAACCCTGATGGCTCACTTATCAGCGAGGCCGATTTGTTGCGTCTGCTGGCGCTGCCGGTCATGGTGGTGTTAGACGAGGCCTATATCCAATTTAGCACCCAACCCAGCCGCGCCGATTGGGTGCTAAAGCATAACAATTTGATTGTGGTACACACGCTGAGCAAATTGGTCGGTTTGGCCGGTATGCGGGTGGGTTATGGCGTTTTTCCGCTTGATGTGGCTAAACATTTGTGGAAGCTCAAGCAAGTGTTTACCCCCAATTCGGCGGCGCATGTGATGGCGATTGGCGCATTGTCTGACCCCGACACCTTGGCCGAGATGGGCCGCAAGATCGTGGCCGAGCGCAACCGTTTTTGCGAATCGCTGAGCGAATTGGGCTGGCTAGAGCCATACCATAGCGAAGCCAGCTTTGTGCTGTGCAAGGTGACAAAAGATTTTGCGGCAGCCAATGGCCGCCCGCGCGGTTTGGTGGTGCAGCAGGCGCTCGAGGCGCAGGGCATCCTCATTCGCTTCTTTAACCGTGACCCACTGCGTGATTGTGTGCGCATCAGCATCGGCACACCCGCACATATGGATCGGGTGTTGGCGGCGTTGAAGACGTTGTAGGGGCGGGTTACAGACCCGTCCTTCTCATGAAAATGCAATGTTTAATTTGTGTGCCCAGCGCGGGGATTAAAATCCCGCGCTGGGCATACAAAGACCGCCTTCGCGGTCTAAATTCTTAGCCTGCGAAGGCCGGCTTCGTAGGCTAAGCACGCTATTTCTAAGACAGTGTTTCTTAAAAGAAAGCCCAGCATCCTGAGCGGAAGGCTGGCTTGATGCTAATGCCCAAGCACAAAACGAATTGCCAGCCTGAAGTCGAAGGGGCGGAAATTTGCGGCGAAAGTCGCCTTCTTCGACTGCGCAGCGCAGTCAAACCATAAGTTCTTCATAAAAACCACGCGCTGCTTCGCTCAGAATGCTTGCATTTTGCTTTAAGAAACACTGTCTAATGGCTGCGATATCTTCAAACACAAAAAACGTCTGCTAAATTGGCAAATTTGGCAGACGTTTTTTGCATTTGAAGCGATAAAATATACTAGGATTTTATTTTCAAGGCCAAACATGGATATCAAACTTTTCAAAGCCGCTATCAAATGGATGATTGGACAAGTGCCATTATTGGGTGCCGCCTATGCTAGTTGGTTGCCCATTCAGCAAAACCCTGTGGTGGCTCTTTTACTTGCCGTGCTCTATGAAATTGTATTCGCCCTTTTTGCCTTTGGGCGTAGCTTTGTGGGTAAAGTATGGGCGCAGCTAGAGCCAGATATGGTGAAAGCCAGCGTCGATTGGGTGCGGGCGATGGTGCGCGGCTTTGCACCCGGGTTTCGTAAACGTTATAACCAACAGGTTATTTACGATCATCGGGTGTTTAATGTGCGGGGATTGCGCACCCAAGGGTCGTTTACCTTGGCGCTTGAGAAGGTGTTTGTAGGCTTACGGATTGCCCCAGGTAATGTGCAAAACGCCACTGCCGCGGCCATTCCCTTTAAACCGTTATATGCCGATTTGGGCAATGGCCCACAAACAATTTGGGCATTTTTACACGCCATGCAAAACACCCCGTGCACGGCTTTGGCGATTATTGGCCCGCCCGGCAGCGGCAAAACCACCTTGTTGCAACACATTGCGCTGATATTCGCTAGCAACCGTCAACGCCGCCAGCGCATGAGGGCTTATACACCAGTCATGTTGTTTTTGCGTGACCATTACAAAAAAATTGTGGCCGATAGCCCCAATTTGGGCGATTTGGCGCAAGCGTATTTTTCAGATGCAAAGCGTTACCCAGAGCTAAAACCCCCAATCGGTTGGTTTGCACACCAATTGAGCGCGGGCAAGTGTATGGTGTTGTTGGATGGCTTGGATGAGGTGGACACGGCGGATAACCGGCGCAAGGTGGCTGCATGGGTTGACCAACAAATTAAAAATTACCCCAAATGCTTGTTTGTGTTGAGCGCCCGCCCCCCAGGCTATAAGGATGCCCCCTTGCAACATGCCCATGTATTAGAGGTGCAATCGTTTAGCGCCGCCCAAGTGCGCGAATTTGTGCACAACTGGTATTTGGCAAATGAAGTGATGAGCAATGCCGGTAAGGTCGATGCTGGGGTGCGCCAAGAAGCCACCCGCCGCGCCGATGATTTGCTCACCCGATTGCAACAATTACCGGCCTTAAACGAACTGACCGTCAACCCCCTCCTGCTCACCATGATCGCCACCGTGCATCGCTATCGCGGGCAATTGCCGGGCCGGCGCGTCGAGCTGTATAGCGAAATTTGTGATGTGTTGTTGGGCCACCGCCGCCAAGCCGTGGGGGTGATAGAGCCGTTGAGCGCCGCCCAAAAGCGGGTAGCATTGCAACCGCTGGCCCATCACATGGCGACCAGCAAGCAATTAGAAATAAAAGAGACCGACGCAGCAGATATCGTTGCACCTTATTTGGCCCGTTTGGGGCTGAACGATGAAGCGAGCAAGACCTTTTTTAAAGAGGTCGAAGCCAGCAGTGGCTTGTTCGTGGAAAGCGAGCTTGGTAAATGGCGGTTTGCCCACAAAACCTTTTTAGAATATTTGACCGCCGCGCATTGGGTTGAGGAGAATACCGCTCAAGATTGGGCGCATTTGGTGAGCGACAGTTGGTGGCACGAAACATTGCGCCTGTATGCAGCCCAACGTGATGGCAGCGCCATTGCCGAGGCTTGTTTGAATGAACGCAGCACCCCAGCTTGGTTGTTGGCGGTCGATTTGCGTGAAGAAGCGCGTGAACTAACAGCCACCATTCGCCAACGGATTGATGACACATTGCGCGATGATTTGGAATCGCCCGATGCCGAGCGTTTTAAACGGGCCGCCGAGATGTTGCTGAGCAAACGCCTACGTCGTCTACAGGCCTTGCCAGCGCCAATCGTTTTAGACGACGAATGGATTACCTGTGCCGAATATCAAGTGTTTTTAGATGCGATGCGGGCGCAGGGTCAGTTTTATCAGCCAGACCATTGGACGCAATGGCGTTTTGCCAGTGGGCAAGCCCAAACCCCAATTGCAGGCATGCGCTTTGAAGCAGCACAGGCTTTTTGTGCATGGTTGTCACAACGCCAAAATCAAGAGGTAATGTTGCAATTGCCAAAATGGCCGAATGAAGCGTCTCAAATGGTTGATATGGTCGCGATTCCAATGGGTTGGTGGACCTCGCAGAAAAAAGTGTTTTTGCCGCGAACTGCAAAAATTGATCTTGATTTGTTTTTGCAAAGCGCCCCTTCGCCCCCTCCTCTTAACGAGATTGTTGCCCACGCCCGCATCCGCTTCCACACCAGCATCTTCGTCAGCAGCATCTTCACCAACGGCCTCATCAACACCCTCGTCGGCATCTTCGCCAGCGGCCCCAACGGCCTCACCAACGCCCTCACCAACGCCCTCACCAACGCCCTCACCAACGCCCTCAACCAATGGTATGCCTATGACCTTGACCTCGCCCGCGCCCTCGCCCGCGCCCTCGCCTTCGATCGACCCCGCGACCTCACTCGCATCCTTGTCCGCGAACTCGACTCTGCCCTTGATCTCGCCCTTGACCTGGCTCGCGACCTCACCCGCGACCGCAACCTCGCCAGCGACTTCAAGCAGACCCTCGGCATCGCCCTTGACCTTGGCCTTCCCTCCATCCTCGGCCTCTACCTCGCCAGCGACCGCGCCAGCCAGACGAATTACACGGAACTAATTATTAAACTTGCTGCACTCAGCACAATATCGGATCAGCAGCTACGGCAAAAAATGTTGCTAGGGGCTATCTTAAAACTGTTGCAAAAAACAGATCAAGCCTCTTTTAATGTGGCTGCATGGCGTAAAGCTATGAGCGAATATGTATGTTTGCTGGCGGAATATATGTGGTTGGGCCTACAAGAAATACGCCAAGCCGATAAAAAACAGGGTTGGTTTGGGCGACTTACTGGCAAAACCAGCAATATCAAGAAGTTAAATGCGGCTGAAGATTATGCCCGCCGTCTGTATTGGCAGATGAAGGTCTTGCTGCTGCGCGAAGAAGGCAAGCTACCGGCATGGGAGGGCATTCGGCTTGAGCGGGTGCGCGGCGAAGATTAGGCTGCCCCCAAAAACGTATAATCTGTTTATGTCCTCAACCCTCACCAACTGGTCAGGCCACCACATCTACCAAGCCACCCGCGTAATCACCCCCAACACGCTCGATGAGCTGCGCCAGGCCGTGACGCAATCGCGGCGGCTCAAGGTGATTGGGGCGCGCCATTCGTTTAACGACATTGCTGATTCGCCCGACACACTGATTTCGTTTGCGCATTTTGACCGGGTGATTGCGCTCGATCGGGTGAAGCACACCGTGACGGTGGGCGCGGGTATGAGTTATGGGCAATTGTGTCAATATTTACACGAGGCCGGTTACGCCTTGCACAATGTGGCCTCGTTGCCGCATATTACGGTGGCGGGGGCGTGCGCCACCGCCACCCATGGCTCTGGCGATGGCAATGGCGGTTTGGCGACGGCGGTGCTGGCTTTTGAGCTGATGACAGCGGCGGGTGAGCTTGTGGCGATGTCGCCCGACACGCTCGGCGCGGCCTTTTATGGCGCGGTGGTGGGGTTGGGCGCGTTAGGCGTGGTGACACAACTCACGCTCAGGGTGCAGCCAAGTTTCGAGGTGCAGCAAGTTGTCTATCAAAATTTGCCCTTTGCCCAACTCGAGACCCATTTTGATGCCGTGATGTCGCAGGCTTACAGCGTCAGCCTGTTTACAAATTGGCTCGAAAACGACATTAGCCAAGTGTGGGTCAAGCAGCGGCTTGAAGTGGGTGACGCAGACCGTGCCTTTGTGCCCGATTGGTTGGGGGCGACGTTGGCGGGGCGCAAATTGCACCCAATTGGGCATTTGCCCGCCGACAGTTGCACCGAGCAATTGGGGGCGCGTGGCCCGTGGCATGAGCGGTTGCATCATTTTAAAATAGCATTCACGCCCAGCAGCGGTGAAGAATTGCAGAGTGAATATTTTGTGGCGCGTCAGCACGCTGTGGCAGCCATTCGCGCACTGCGAGCCTTGGCGGCCCACATTGCGCCGGTGCTGCAAATTTCTGAGGTGCGCAGCATCGCCGCCGATGACTTGTGGCTCAGCCCGTGCTATCAACAAGATAGCATCGGTTTGCACTTTACCTGGCAAAAGGATTGGGCGGCGGTCAAACAGGTGTTGCCGATGATCGAGGCCAGCCTCGCGCCATTCAACGCCAAGCCGCATTGGGGCAAATTATTTACCTTGCCTGCGCCGCGTCTGCGGGCGTTGTATGCCCGTATGCCCGAGTTTGTGGCGCTGGCGCAGCAGTTTGACCCAACCGGCAAACTGCGTAATGCGTTTTTGGACGAGATGGTGTTTGGGGTCTAGCGATAATAACGCTGTGCCAACGGTTCAACCCAACAAACCCGCGCCTGTGCTCAAAATTATCAATGGCGTGATCGAGCGCATCACGTTTCAAAATAGCGAAACGGGTTACACCATTGCCAAACTAAGCGCCAACAACGCCGATGGCGATCAGCCACAGGGGGCCAACGACAAAGAGAAATTGGTGACGGTGGTCGGCACTTTGGTCGGCGCGGCGGTGGGCGAGGCGCTCGAATTGACGGGTGTGTGGCAACATCACACCCAACACGGTTGGCAATTTATGGCCCGCAACTACCGCTCGGTGTTGCCAGCCACCACCCAAGGCATTCGCAAATATCTCGGCAGCGGGTTAATTAAGGGCGTTGGCCCCCGCACCGCCGAGAAAATTGTGGCGCATTTTGGCGAGCGCACCCTCGATATTTTAGAAAGCACGCCTGAGCAATTGTATGAGGTGCCGAACATCGGGCGCAGTCGTGTGGTCAAAATTACCAATGCGTGGGTTGAGCAAAAGGCCATTAAAGAGGTGATGGTATTTTTGCAAGGGCATGGTGTTAGCACCAGCCTCGCGGTGCGGCTGTATAAGCAATATGGCGATGCCGCCATCACCATCGCCAAAAATCAGCCTTATCGCCTCGCCCGCGAGGTGTGGGGGATTGGTTTTAAGACCGCCGACAAGATCGCCCAAGCGATGGGGGTGCGATTGGATGACCCAGAACGGCTCAAGGCCGGGGCGTTGTTTGCCTTGTCTGAGGCCAGCGATGAGGGGCATACCTATTTGCCAAACACCCAATTGGTGAGCAAGGCCAGCGAACTCTTGGGCGTTGCCGCGCCGCAAATTGAGCATGCCATTGCGGCCTTGGCTGCCGAAGATGGGGCGCGGGTCGAGGTCTTGAGCATTGCGGCAGATGGGCAGGCGCATTTTAGGCCCTTTTCAGGGGGAAAGGATGAGGGATTAAGGATGAAGGATGAAGGATTAGGGATGAAGGAAATGACGGCTAACGCACAATCCCTCATCCTTCATCCTTCACCCTTCATCCCTTCCCCGCAACCCCTAACTGTGCGAGAGAACCGTGCGGCGTATACAGTGTCACCGAGCGAGGAAGTTCACGAAATTCGAGATTTTGGGATGCCCGATGCCGAGCAAACGCCACAATTGCCCTCGCCGATGTATGTGGCGGAGGGCGAACCGGTGGTGTATTTGCCGCCGTTTTATGTGGCCGAGCAAAATATTGTGCGGCAGTTGCGGCGCTTGAGCGGCGCAGAGGCCATCGCCCAAAGCCAACTGAGCGAATTTAGGGCGGTGAAATTTGAGGCCATGTTTGAATATTTGGCCAATAGTGACCGCTTGGCATTGTCGGCGCAACAACAACAAGGGGTGCGAATGGCGTTGACTGCGCCGGTGAGTGTGCTGACCGGCGGCCCGGGCACCGGCAAAACCACCAGTATGCGGGCGCTCATTCGTGCCCTGATTTTGAAAAGGAAGCGGGTGATTTTGGCGGCCCCAACTGGACGCGCCGCCAAACGGTTGTCTGAGGCAACCGGCATCGAAGCCAAAACGCTACATCGTTTGCTGCAACTACGCCCGGGGGGCAAGGCGGCCTATGATGCCGACAAACCCATCCCCGCCGATATGATGATTGTGGATGAAACCAGTATGCTCGATACGCTGTTGATGAATACGCTGCTCAAGGCCATTGGCAGCGGCACGCATGTGTTGTTGGTGGGCGATGCCGACCAATTGCCGAGCGTGGGCGCGGGCAATGTCTTGGCCGACATCATCGACAGCGGGTTGGTGCCGGTGCTCAAGCTCGATCAGATTTTTCGCCAATCGGCAGGCAGCGCCATGATCACCAATGCCCACCGGATTAATCGCGGTGAATCGCCGCAATTGGGCGGCGAGATCAGCGATTTTTATTTATTTGTCGAAGAAGATGCCGAAAAAGCCAGCGCCTTGGTGGTCGATGTCGTCGCTCGGCGCATTCCGGCCAAATTCGGCATCGCGCCGAGTGACATTCAGGTGTTGGTGCCGATGCACGGCGGCAAATGTGGGGTGGCGAATCTGAATGAGCTATTACAAGCGGCGCTCAACCCACCGCGTGCCGACCGCCCACACAAGCCATTTGGCGAGCGGCTGTATCGGGTGGGCGATAAGGTGTTGCAGATGCGCAACAATTATGACAAAGACGTGTTTAACGGCGATGCCGGTGTGATTAAGACGCTGGATCTTGAGGAGCAAATGCTGACGGTGCAGATGGATGACGGGCGGATGATCGAATATGACTTCAGCGATCTCGATCAATTGGCGCTGGCCTATGCCATCAGCATCCACAAATCGCAAGGCAGCGAATATGCGGTGGTGGTGATTCCATTGGTGATGAATCATTACATGATGCTGGAGCGCAAATTGTTGTATACGGCGGTGACACGCGCCAAAAAGTTGGTGGTATTGGTCGGCAGCCGCAAGGCGGTTGAATTGGCGGTGCGTAATGCCGGTGGCTCGAATCGGGCGCATCGTTATACGGGGTTGGCGGTAAGGTTGCGTGAGCGGGGATGATTTGTGGTTAGCCGGTGCAACCGGCGTTGTTATGTAGCGTGGGGATTGATCCCCACGCGGGCGCGATGCGCCGCAAAATATCATTTCGCATGATATTTATCCCTTTCGGTGAATCGAGGCTTGGATGAATGTTAATTGCGGCATGGTTATGCCGTGAGCCAAATTTAAATCGTTGCCAACCGCGTCCGCACGGGGATCAATCCCCGCGCTACGTAACAACGCCGGTTGCACCGGCTAATTGGCTAACCATTGCACATAAAGCGTTGGCTAAGTGTTATAGAATTATTAGAAATATTTTCTTTTGAAACTATTTTTAGAATTGCAGTGACATTACTCCTATATCGAATTTTGTCCATTGATGGCGGCGGCATCCGCGGGTTATTACCCATAGTGTTGTTGCAAAGCTGAATATGCATTACGCAATATGAGTGGCACGATACATTAATTAAGCCGTGCCTATCACTCAACCAAAAGGACTAAAACATGAAAATTGATGAAATAAAGGCAAAAGAAATAGCCAAGGCCGCGACAAGCATTGGCATAACAATTGCAGCTGCTGGATTAAGTTCATATATTGGTGGGTGGTTCTTTACACAAGGTATGGCTTTGAGCGTAATATCGGAACTGGCAAAATCTCAAGAGGGCAGTGAAGGTATCAATTTTCTTAAAAGCATTTCAGGGAATCTTTTTACCGATTTTTCAAAATCGATGGGCAATAAAGTTTCAGATCGAATTCAGCGCGAAAAACTACAATCTGCCAATCACCATTTACAACGCTCATTTCAAAAAGCCGCAAAATATGCCTTGATCGATATTGGCGGCGCGGACATTTTTGCACAGGAGTGGCAAACCCATCAACACGAGAAAAATCGTGCCGCCCACCCAGTCATCAAACAGGCCCCATTTGCCAGCACCGAAAGCTATTTGAAATTGTTAAGGCAGCAGCCGGTGTTGGCGAAAGCCATTCTCGGACAAATTGGCGAATTGTTTCGCGGCTTAATCAAATTGATTGATGCTGACAAGTTGTTGTCAATCAATGTTGCACCGCCCGACGCGAACCAAACCCCTGCGGTAAATGACATTCGCAAGCTGATGAATGAGACCCAGCCCGAAGTGTTTAGCGCAGCATTTTGCGAATATTTTGTTGCACCGGCCCACGATGCTTATTTGAATATTTGTAACCTGACCACACTGAATCGTAGGACACAAGAAGAGGCGAATGAGAGCTTTTTTGCAAAACACCTGCGCGACCATCTGCTTAGTTGCACTTTGGCCCATTTTGGCGAAATTCTTAAGACCGATACAGCCCCATATCGAGCCTATGTGCGTGAAACCCTGAATGATATGCGGGCGAATTTGCATGATATCAAGAGCGATAGCCTTGAATTGCAAACGGGCCAAGCCAAGATTATTGCCAAAATTGATGGGCTGATTGCACAAACCGAGACCTTAGGCGATGGCAAAACCCTTGATCTTTTGAACAATAACATCGCCGATTTGTTGGGGGCCTTGGGCAAAGCCGAAAAACAAGATGCGCAAAATTTTAGCGATCTGTTTGTGTTTGTCACCCAACATGCTGCTGCCCGTGATGCCAAATATGACAGCACATTCACCCAAATTTTGGCGGCGCTGCAACGCCACCTGGGTGAACAACGTGCCACCAGTGATGTGTATCTGGTCGAAGGGCTGCCATCGCCCTATCTTGATTTGGCAGCCTATACCTTTAACGATAGCGCCAAATTTGGCGGGCGTGATGACGAAGTGAAACTGGTCACGGCCTTCTTGACCGACCGCGACCGTGAACGCAACCTGTTGTTTATTGTAGGGGCCAGTGGTTGTGGCAAATCATCTTTTGCGCAGGCCGGGCTTGCGCCCGCCTTGCAGCGCCATTATGCCGCGCTGGGCAAAACGCTGGCCTATGCTGTCATGCGGCCCGGCAACAACCCAACCGGCAACCTAAAAAACGCACTGGATGCCTTGGATGTCGCCAACTGCAAGATTAACCTACTGGTGGTTGACCAGGCCGAGGAATTATTTACCCAGGCCAATGAAGCCGACCGCCGCCTGTTTTTGCAATGGTTGGCTGGGCTAGAACCCTTTGCCCAAAGCCAACAATTTGTGCTTGTCACCTTGCGACGCGAATATGAGAATGAATTTGCGGCACGTTTGGGCGCAATGGATATTTATGATTTGGTGGGGATGGGCCGTGAGCATTTAGAACAGGCCATTATTCAGCCGATCAGCAGCGCCTACCCAGACCACAGCAAACAAATTGAGCCGGCCTTGGTCAGCAAATTGGCGCTTGAGGCCGCCGACCGCCCGACCCTATTGCCGCTGTTGCAAGCCACCCTCACTGAATTATGGAAGAAGGGCCGACTCACGCTCGCCAATTACGGGCGGCTAATTGACGCCATCGACAAGCTGGCCGATACGGTCTATCAATTTGAAGAACCCAGCCCAAAAGCGCTTAAGCCTGTGCGGTCGCCCGAAAATCAACGCGCTTTGCTCGGGGTGTTTACTGATCTGGTGAAGGTGTCGCTGGATGACGACAGCGCCCATGATGTGCGGCGCAGCCTGCCGCGTGAAGCCTTTGGCAGTGAACGCGCCGATTTAATCACCGAACTCGTTAACAAACGCCTGCTGGCAGTGGATAACAACCAAATCAGTATTATCCACGAGGCGCTTATCGAGCACTGGAAGCTATTACATGTGACACTCAACCAAAAAGAAAATCGAAAATATTTTCAACAGCGCGGGCGCTTTGAGCTAAATTTGGCGCAATGGCAAGCGCACGAAAAACCACTTGACCGCTATTTGCTAACAGACGAAGAACTAAACGAAGCCCGCGAGCTAGAAATGCGCGATGATATTGTGCTGCGAGCCTTCCCCGCAGCACGTGAATTTTTGCGCGTTAGCCGTAACGCCATCGAAGATAAACGACAACGGGCGGCGGCTGAAGCCAAAAAGAACGCCGAGGTTTTGGCCGCCGCCAACGCCAAGCTGCAAGCCTCGCAGTCGCGGCTGCGGCGGGCTTTTGCTGGGGTGTTGGCGCTGGCGCTGATGGCTTCGGACTTGGGCGGCTGGGCGTATGTTGAGCGGAATAACGCGGTAAACGCAGAGGAACGGGCGATTAAGGAGCGTGATAACGCTGCTAATGCTGAGGCATTAGCCATCAAAGAGCGGAATAATGCAATTGAGGCACAAAAAATTGCACAATCCCGCGAGTTGGCGGCGCTTGCACAAACTCAACTTGACGTTAATGTTGAAACATCGGTATTAATCGCAATTGAAGCAAATCAAATAGCGCATACCAATGAGTCTCGCATGATTTTACAGCAAGGATTAGAAAAGAGTGTTAAATCTAAACGTCTAAATGGGCATACAAAACCAGTAAATAGTGCGGCATGGTCGCCAGATGGCAAACAAGTGCTGACCACAAGCGATGATAACGCGCGAATATGGGAGGCCAGCAGCGGCAAAACCCTGAGTGTCTTGAGTGGACACACAGAGAGAGTAAGAAATGCGGCATGGTCGCCAGATGGCAAGCAAGTGCTGACCGAAAGCCTTGATAAGACCACGCGGATATGGGCGGCAAGCAGCGGCAAAATGCTGAGTGTCCTGAGTGGGCATACAGGTTCAGTATATAGTGCGGCATGGTCGCCAGATGGCAAGCAAGTGCTGACTGCAAGCGATGATACTACCGCGCGGATATGGGAGGCCAGCAGCGGCAAAACTCTGAACGTCTTGCGTGCGCATGCAAAATCAGTAAATAGTGCGGTATGGTCGCCAGATGGCAAGCAAGTGCTGACCGCAAGTTCAGATAATACCGCACGGATATGGGAGGCCAGCAGCGGCAAAACGCTGAGTGTCTTGAGTGGGCATACAGATTGGGTAAGGAGTGCGGCATGGTCACAAGATGGCAAGCAAGTGCTGACTGCCAGCGGGGATAAGACTGCACGAATCTGGGATGCCAACAGCGGCAAAACGCTGAGTGTCTTGAGTGGGCATACAGATTCGATAAGTAGTGCAACATGGTCGCCAGATGGCAAGCAAGTGCTGACCGCCAGTAATGATAATACCGCGCGGCTTTATTTAGTTAATATTGAAGACTTGATGGCCGTCGCTAAAACCTATGTTTCTCGTGAACTTGATTGTGAAGAACGAGTGAAGTTTTTAAATTCAGCCAAGGTTTGTGTTAATCAATAGCGATGTAAATCGTTCTGGTCGTTTGTCGGTCAATATTGGGGTTTGCATTCATTGCAATGTGGCAATGGTGTAAGTGGGATTTATATTCATTAGCCGGTTGCACCGGCTATAAAATGTGCGCAGGAAAAATAAATGTCCTATTGGAAGCTGTTTTATCACTTTGTTTGGGCAACGAAGCAACGCCAGCCATTAATAACCCCCAAAATCGAGCCGATGGTGCACAATTATTTGCGGGTAAAGGCGCTTGGGTTAGAAGCCAAGGTGTTTGCGGTGAATGGCACCGAAGATCATGTGCATATGGTGGTGACAATACCGCCCAAGCTGGCGGTGGCGACCTTCATCGGGCAGGTAAAGGCGGTGGCCTCGGCCAAATTGAATCAATTGGTGGGTGAAGGCAGCTTGTTTTGGCAAGATGAATATGGGGTGTTTTCATTTGATGCCAAACGTTTGCCCAATTATGTGGCGTATGTCGAAAACCAAAAGATGCATCATGCACAACATAGCGTTATTCCTATTCTTGAACGGACGATAGATGAAGATGTGAAGGCCATGCGTGATGATCAGCCGGCCTATGGGTTTGAATCATCACAATGGCGCGAAGAATTGATTACCATGCCAAATGATTTGTCATGACATACCCCCCAGCCGGTGAAACCGGCGTTGTTACGTAGCGCGGGGATTGATCCCCGTGCGGGCGAAATACGCCGCCCAATATCATTTCGCGCGATATTTAACC
>CAMDWA010000101.1 GCA_945877855.1 Thermoflexus hugenholtzii JAD2
AGTTGTTCGGCTGTTTCGGCAAATGGGCCATTGGTTACGACTATCTTGTCGCCCTGTTTGCGCATGCTGCGGGCCATGTTGGTGTCATGCAAGGCCTCGCCACCCGCTATATTTTTGGCAAATGTTTGCGAAAATTGATTGTGAGCCGCCATAAGCGTTTGCCAGCCGTTGGGATCAGCCGCCATTGCTTGTGCGTTTGCTTGTTCGTTGCCATAAATCATTAATAGGTATTTCATTTGTTGTGTTCCTTTTTTAATTAAATTGACCGTTTTTTGTCGGTTTGATATACCGACGCACCAGATTGCTCGTTTTCGACAATGAACCTTAAAAAACCGGACGAATTTCGATCGCGTCGATGTGTGGGCCAAGCACTTGGGTGGCCCATGCTGCAGCCTCATCTAAGTCGCTGCAATTAATCAAATAAAACCCGCATAATTGTTCCGGTGTGTTTGTGACCGGGCCGGGGCTTATTTTGGCTTTGCCAGCTTGCATTTTTAATGTGCTTGCAGCTGAGGTCGGCAACAAGGTGGCATGGCTCAACAACACCCCAATTGGGCTGTCGCTTTGGCGAAGCGTTTGTTGTTGGGCAATTTCGGCTTGCCGCGTGTTATCTTGGCTGTCGGTATAAATGAGCAATAAGTATTTCATGGGCGCTTTGTCGTTGGGTTTGTTATAACGACGCAGCGACCTCTGAAAATTCGACAATACAACCCACTACATTTGCAAAATGCCCGATAACTCACGGGTGCCGGTATCGCGATACCCGAGACGGGTGGCAAGCCGTTGCGAAGCAATATTGTCGTTGGCGGTAATATAAATGGGGATGCGCCCCATTTCTAATAAATGGGTTGAAAGCGCTGATACCACCGATTTGCCCAAGCCACGCCCACGCACCCGTTCATCTACCCGCACAAACACTTCGGCAAAATCTGCCGACATCCAATTTACCCCTGCTTCAGCCGCTGGGCTTTCATCACGAGCACGAATGATGGCACGGGGCTTGCCATCGGGGGTGTGAATCATTTGCACCAGCACATTGGGCACGGCCTGCAAATCGGCGGCAGCCAAGGCATAAATATGGCCGATGACTGGCGAGTAAATTGTAGCCACACTTTCAAGGTCGGGGCGCAGCCTTGGTGTAATGCTAAACAAATATTGCCGCCCACGAATCAAGGCTTGCCGCAATGTGTCTTGTAGCCGTTGGCTATCATCGCCATAGGCTACCACTAATGGGCGAAACAGGTCCATGCCCGTTTGACAATGCGCCACGACTGTATCGATGCGACGGGTAGCATTGTTTGCGGTAAACAGCTTTGTTTTTCGCACATCATGCCTCATCACAAAATAGCTAAGTTTGGCATATTCTGGGGTGTTGGGCCATTGAAAGGCAGAAGCAATATTCGGGCGAAGTTGGCTGATGTCGGGCATAGTTAAGGGTGAATAGTATATACTGCCTCTCTCTTATGCCATTAACCCTTACCCAATCCGTTGTCAATTATGTGCGTTCACTAGCCGAAATTTCATTGGCACGGTGGCTACAGTTAATCGCAGGCTTATTTTGTTTTGCTGTTGGCATCGCCCAATGCAAAACCGCTGATATTGGGTTAGGGCCATGGGATGTGTTTGCTGATGGGATCAGCAAAACGCTTGGTTTGTCGTATGGCACGGCCATCATAGTGGTCGGTTGGCCGCTGTTGTTGCTGTGGATTCCCTTGCGTCAGCGGCCCGGCATCGCCACCGTTGCCAATATTATGCTGATCGGCAATTTTGTCAATGTGGTGTTGCCATTGTCGCCACAATTTGAAAATCTTGCTATTCGCATCACCCAATATTTGCTGGGTATTGTGATTACCGGCTTTGGCACGGGTTTATATGTCGGGGCGCGGCTCGGCACTGGCCCGCGTGATGGCCTGATGATGGGCCTCACCCGCGTGACCGGCTGGAGTGTGCGCACCGCCCGCACCTGTATTGAGGTTGTGGTGCTTACGCTGGGTTGGCTGATGGGCGGCGGTGTTGGCATCGGCACCGTGTTGACCGCCTTATTTATCGGCCCTGTCATTCAGTGGTGGTTTCGGGTGATGAAGTTGCGGGCGAAATAATTTTTACCGAATATCCTGAATCGCAAAAAAATTCTCAGGCACAAACAAACTGCCCTCGGTTGTGCCTTGTGGCGAAATTTGGCGCAGGCGGCGCGTTAATTCGGGCGCAGTGAGTTTGCCTTCAAAGGCGGCCCGGAATGCTTTGGCGACTTGGGTCACTTGCTCAGCCGATTCATGCACAAACTCAAGCCGATAATGCACCACCCCAGCCGCCCGTAGCGCATCAAGATGCACACTGGCCTCTTGTGCCTCGGCCCCAAATACTGTATTTCGGCAGCCCACATCAGCCATTACTGGGTGCACACGCCCGCTTACATCGCGCAGCGCCACCCGATGTTTTTCACACGGGTGTCCACAATCTTTGTAGCTGGTGCCAGCCGACAAAAAGCGGCAAAATACACAATGCTCCGTATGAAACACCGGCAAATGATGATAGGCGATTACCTCAAGTTGATCGCCGCCAATATCTTGCGCCAAATCGGCAATTTGGGCCGCGTTTAGGTCGTGGGTGGGGGTGATTCGGCTTAGCCCCAAGCCCAAAAAGGTTTGGGCAGTCAGAGCGTTAGCGGCATTTAAACTAAAATCACCGATCAGGTTATTACATGACCTAAAGCGCTCAGAGCGCTTTAGGTCGTCATCATCGCTTGCCTCATCATTTTGCAGGCTTTGCAGCAAGCCAAGCGACCGCACCACAATATCGCAATCGAGCTTGCGCAAAAAATTGACGATGCGCTCTTCATTGGGTTTTAATACGCGCGGGCTGGCGACCCGTGCCACAATGCCAGCGGCTTGCACCTGCTCAACTGCTGGGCGCAGGCCATACAATTCTAAATAATCGAGCGTGATACTGGCTGGGCGGGCTGCAATGGCGGCCTCAAGTTGATCGGGTGTGCGCACCAGCAAATGCAGTTGCGGCGAGGTCATCGCCGTGCTATTCAATTTTGGCTGTACTTGGCGTTGGGCTTGTGCCAACACCTGCAATGGCGCGTGAATAGTCAGCGGGTGCACTTGGCTTTGGCGCATCGTCAATTGTTCTACTGCTTGCCGGCGCAGGTCATTGAGCAACGAATTGGCGGCAAAAGGCCGTCCTTTTACATCTAAAGTCAATGCGGTTAATTCATAAGGTGTGTTGCCCAATCGCCCTAATTGTTCGCGCACCAGCCGTTCATCAATGGCTTGGCGGGCTGCTGTTGCCAGCGGCATCACCGATTGCACGGTGACTTGGGTTTCAGAGAAATCCTTTAAGAAATCGGATTTCTGAAATCGATCGATCAATGCCATCGTCAAAACCAGCGGCTGGCCTTCGTGCGCGGTCACGTGCATTTGCACGGGCTGTTTGTGAATGGGGGTGGTGGCTTGTGTAAAGGGCTTGGCGACGCGGTCGAGGTCGTGATCATGACTGCGCCACACCCAATCGCCGGCCCGAATGCGTGCGCCATTGATGGCCCCATTCGCAAAACCCAGCCCCAACTGCCCATGACGCAAGGGGGTAATGCTATAAATACGCCCGCCTTCTTCGGCTTCTTGCGGGCTGCGCCAGTCGGCGGCATCAAACACAATGCCATCCCCCAACTTAAGCGGGGCGATTTGTTGATTGGCATCGGGTGCGATGACAACGCGCACGGCTGTGCCGTCTAACCCAAATTCGACCCGCACCACGCGCCCCATCAACACCCCACGATGCCGAGGCGAGCGTGCATTTACCACCGTTTGATGGTTCGTGCCGCTGACAAAATGTGCCCCCAAGCCACGTGAGTAGACTTGCTCAAGTTGCAATTTTTCGGCGGGGGTGAGGCTGAGCGGCAAATTGGCCCATGCCTCGTCAACTGCCCTGCGATAGGCCGCGGTTGTCAGTGCCACATAATTGGCCTCTTTGTAGCGTCCCTCGATCTTGAGCGACGAGATGCCTAATTTGACAATCTCAGGCACATATTCTATGGCGCATAAATCTTCGGGCGAGAGCAAATAACGCGCATCGGCTAACGGTTTTTGCACACCGTCAACGATCATGTCGTAGGGCAGGCGGCAGGCTTGGGCACATTTGCCACGATTTGCACTGCGCCCGCCCCATGCCTCTGACGAAAAACATTGCCCCGAATAAGACACACACAACGCCCCATGCACAAACATTTCTAGCTCACAATCGGTTTGTTTGCGAATCTTGCGAATGTCGTCGAGCGAAAGCTCACGTGCCAGCACCACCCGCTGCACCCCAAAACGCTGCACCAACTTCACGCCTTCGGCGCTGGTGATACTCATTTGGGTGCTGCCATGCACCTCAAGCTCGGGCGCAATTTGTTTGGCGAGTTTGGCAATGCCAACATCTTGCACAATGATGGCATCGGTGCCCGCTTTGGCGATAGCAGCCAGTGTTTTGCTGGCTTCGGCCAATTCATGCTCAAATACCAACGTGTTAAAGGTGAGGTAGCCGCGCACCCCGCGTTGGTGCAGGGTGCGCATCACTTCGGGCAATTCGTTTAGCTCAAACCCAACTTTGGCGCGGGCGGTAAAATGCTGCAAGCCAAAATAAATGGCATCGGCTCCCGCCTCAATGGCGGCGTGCATTTGCGGCCAGTAGCCGGCCGGGGACATAATTTCGGGTTTTTGCTGCACAGCCTATGCCTTCACAGCCGCTAACACATCACGCACAATGTTATCGGTGCTAATGCCTTCGCCCTGACCCTCGTAATTGAGCAAAATGCGATGCCGCAGCGCTGCTGGCGCAATGGCCCGCACATCGTCAATGGCGACATTAAAACGCCCATTGAGTAAGGCTAACACCCGCGCCCCCAAAAGCAAGGCTTGTGCCCCGCGTGGGCTGCTGCCAAAGCGCACATATTTTTTAATCTGTTCGGTAGCGTCGGCATTCTCGGGGTGGGTGGCGGCCACAATGGCGGCGGCATAGCGGTTTACTTGCGCGGCAGCAGGCACTTGGCGGGCAAATTGCCCCATCTCGATCAAGGTTTTGCCATCGGTAATATGATGGGCGCGGCTAATTTTGTCGCTGGTGGTATTTTCGATGATGGTGGTCAACTCATTGGTGTCGGGGAACATCACATTGAGCTTAAACATAAAGCGGTCGAGTTGGGCTTCGGGCAATGGGTAGGTCCCTTCCATTTCGATCGGGTTTTGGGTGGCCAGCACGAAGAAGGGCGGCTCGACGCGATAGGTGCGCCCCAATACTGTGACCGTGCGCTCTTGCATGGCCTCAAGCAATGCCGATTGGGTTTTGGGTGTGGCGCGGTTAATTTCGTCGGCCAAAATCAAATTTGCAAAAATGGGGCCAGCTTGAAAACGAAAGGCGCGTTTGCCATCATCGCGTTCTTCCAAAATATCGGTGCCTACAATATCGGCGGGCATCAGGTCGGGGGTGAATTGGATGCGTGAGAAACGCAAATCGAGTGTTTGCCCAAACGCCCGCACGAGCGATGTTTTTCCCAAACCGGGCAGACCTTCTAGCAACACATGCCCGCCAGAAATGACGGCAATCATGGTGTGGCGTATGACATCGGTTTGGCCGATGATGACGCGAGCAACTTCGCTTTCAATTTTCTTGGACAGGTCAATAAATTGTTCTGGGGTCATTTCGATTTTAGATTTACGATTTTAGATTTACGCTTATAGATTTACGATTATAGTTTTACGCGAATCGTAAATCCAAAATCGTAAAGCATAAATTTAAAGAACCTTTATTTTGACATACATTTGTGTGCCAAATAATTTGCCGTTAGGGGCGCGTAATTGCCATGTGCTCGAATAGGTGTCTGGCTCTTTGGGTGCAATGAACGACATGGTTAAATCGAGCTGTCCATTGCGGGGCGTGGCGAGAATGGATACATTGGGCACAGCCCCCATTTTGCTGCCTTGCACAAACACTAACTCAAAGCCATCGCCCCAATCGCAGGCGCTGGTGTTGCGCACCCGCCATGTTTTAATAAAGGTGCTGCCTGCGGCAATGACGGTGTTGTCGGGAATATTAACATCGGCGACAAACGCAGCGTTCAGTGCGCAATTGGGGTTAAATAGTGCGGGGGTGCTGGTGGCTGGTTTGGTGGCGGTGGGTTCGGGGTTTGGGCGAAGGGGGCGGCCTTCAATCAAAATTTGCACTGTCGCCGCATCACTTTGGGCATTTAATGTGTCAAACGCCACAACACTTAGCAACGCGGTGCCCACTTGGGTTGCCGTAAAGCTTATTCTTGGCGAAAAGGTGTGCGCTACTTCGTTATTAACTTGGCTGGCAATCACTTGGCCGTTATTACGCAATTCAATGCGCTTAATACCGACATCTGAGGCAGCAGCCACATATAACGTAATGGTTTCGCCAACCATAGCGCGTGTGCCGTTGGGGGGGGATAACACAGACACCACAGGTTTTGTGGCGGGTTGTGCTTGGCTACACCCAATTAACATGAGTGCAAACAAAGCGGCGAACAACGGATTTAGACGATACAACTTTATCGATTATATCCATTAACCGTTGTGAAATTGGTTAAATATGACGTTAAAGTTGGGATTAAGGCTTACGTTAGACACACGTTGCCCCTGTGGTTACCCAACGCCCATCTCTAAACTCATAACACTGGCAAAACTCCGAAGTTCGCTCTAAGCGCAGGCCTCCGCTAAATTTAAGATAAGTGAAATTGGTGCGCACACAACGTGTTTGGCTCGATACATTCAGGTTGCCGCTGGGCGAAGACGCTGACACAGTGGTCAGCGCGATGCCGATATTGCGTGGTTCTCGAATCATCCACAAACGTGCCTCGCGGGTGGGGTCATTGGCATTGATGACAAAGCCATCGCTGAGGGCCAAATATCCCACTAACCCTAATAGTAGCGGCACGCCTAATGCAAAGGCGGTGACACATCCAACCCCTAATCGTTCTAGCCAAATTCGTCGCATAAATAAGCTTAATGCACCTTTTCAATAATGTGTGTAACACAAGTTTGCGCCTAAATCACAATATCTACGTCCCCGTACACGGACGTAGATATTGTGATTTTTTAAATTTACGCTGTTTATTGAGAAGATCCGAAAATTACCTCAATCGCACCAATAATCCCTAGTATAAATCCCTAGTATAATCGATGGGCTAATTTGTCTTTTAGCCGTTTTATAATACAGCTAATCGAACAAATTTATGGGGATGTGTCGAAATTGGCAGACGAGCATGACTTAGGATCATGTGCCGTAAGGCGTGTGGGTTCAAGTCCCACCATCCCCACCTTTGATTTTAGATTTTAGACTTTTGGGATATGATTTTGTCATATTTGCGATCTAAAATCTAAAATCTAAAATCTAAAACTCTAAAAACCTCCAAAGATGAATTTGCAAGTAGAACAACTGGATACGAACGAAGCCAAGTTTACGATTAATATCGAACAAGCTGAGTATCGTAAAGCCCAACAAACGGTCGCACGCAAGCTTTCCAAAGATTATCGCTTTCCCGGTTTTCGACCTGGTCATGCACCCATGAATCTAATCGTCAGAGCCGTTGGCGAGGAAGCATTTAAATATGAAGTTGCCGATGAACTCGCCCGCTCGCTCTATCCCAAGGCGTTAGAGGAGTCGAAGATCAACCCATATGGGCAAGGCAAGATTGAAGATGTCAAAGAAGATCCGCCACAAATGATTATTCGGGTTGAACTACAACCTGTGGTCGATCTGCGCAATTACAAAGAGATTCGGGTGGCCTACACCGAGCCGGCGGTGGGTGAGGATGAAATTCAAGCCCAACTCGATGCAATGCAAACCGAAAATGCCATTGTCAAGCTTGTTGAGCGCCCTGCCGAAAAAGGTGACTTGATTGAAGGCAAGATCGTTGCTTATAATGCTGAAAACGAGGCTGTTTTTGACCTTGAAGAAGAGAGCTTTGTCTTAGATGAAAATCTCGATAAGGCCATGCACCTTGTTGGGCTGATGGACGCTGTGATTGGCATTAGCGCTGGTGAAACCCGCAATGTGCGTTTGGTGGTGGATGACGCAGAAGAAGATGAAAATTTGCGCGGCACCGAAGTTGCAGTTGAAGTGCGCGCCGACCGCGTGAGCAGCCGCGAATTGCCGCCACTCGATGACACCTTGGCCCAAACCGTTGGCTCATTTGAGACATTTGCCGATTTACGCGCTGATGTTGAGAAGAAATTGGCTGACTATAAGAAGCAAATGGCGCAGCGCGATTACAACGATCTGGTGGTCAGCGCTTTTAGCGAAGAAGCGACCGTCATTTACTCACCCTCTTATTTGGGCGATCGTTTAGACGAGGCGATTGAAGATATTAAGCAACGCACCAAGAACGAAGAGAAGATGGAACTTTCGGATTGGATGAAGTTGCAAGGCTTTGCTGATGAGGCCGCATTGCGCGAAAATATTAAGCAAGGCGTTGAAAACCAAGCCAAGGTGAATTTGGTGTTGGGCGCGGTCAGCAAGGCTGAAAATGTGATCGTGAGTGGCGATGAGATCATGCAAGAAATTTCAAATGTTGCCCAATATTTGAATGATGACAAATTGGTCCGCCGCCTCATGCAAGATCAAAACTATATTAACAGCGTCTATAGCCGCAAACTCACCAGCCGCGTGCTTGAGCGCATGAGCGCCATCGCCCAAGGCAATGGCGACGCGCCCGCAGTTGCGGCTTATAGCAGCGATAATGTTGTGATTTCGGAAAATGAATCAACCCCAGCGGTTGAGGAAGCAGCGCCAGAAACAAATAATGGTTAGTCGTTAATCAGTTTTTTCTAGCACTTTTCAAATAAAGGCGTGGCATGATGTGCTACGCCTTTATTTGTTAAATAAGACAAAAAATCGTGCTATGTGATTCACAATCTGGTTTGCAGGGTTGCAATCCATGGTACGGAATACAGAATTTTGGAATAAAAACATGCTGAATACAATTAATTCTCAAACCAACGCACTTGCACAAGTGCAATCGATGCTGCCGATGGTGATTGAAAACGATGGCCGAGTTGAGCGTGCTTTCGATATTTATTCGTTGCTTTTCAAAAACCGCATTGTGTTTTTGGGCACACCCATTAATGACCAAGTGGCGAATGCCATCGTGGCGCAATTGTTGTTGCTTGACCAACAAGACAGCGAGAAAGAAATTTATTTTTACATCAATTCGCCCGGTGGGCAAGTGACTGCGGGCTTGGCAATTTATGACACCATGCAAATGATTTCGGCCCCCGTTAGCACGGTTGCCGTTGGCATGACTGCCAGCTTTGGCACGTTGTTGTTGTTGGCTGGCAGCAAAGGCAAGCGCTATGCTTTGCCCCATTCCACCATCCACATGCATCAGCCATTGGGTGGTGCGCAGGGTCAGGCTTCAGATATCGAAATTGCAGCCCGTGAAATTTTGCGGCTAAAGGCGTTGCTGAATGGCGTGATCATGCAGCATACCAATATGGATGCGTCGATGATTGAAAAATATACCGATCGCGATTCTTATTTGACCGCCGAAAAGGCCAAAGAATTGGGTATCATTGATGAAGTGACCCCATTGTCGGCCATCAAAATGAAGCAACTCAACGTCGTGCCAGCATTGCCGGTGGCGCAGTTGTAATTTGAGAGATAAAAATGCGGTTTTGCCGATTTTGGTATCTCTTCTCAAGCGTAGATTGAGAAGAGATACCGAAATCGGTATTTCTTTATTTTTTGCCTTTTAAATCGGCATAGCTTTTTAGCGTTTCTATTTCACTTGGGCTGAGGTTGCGCCATTGGCCCAGCGCTAACCGCCCCAGTTGCAGCGGGCCAATACGCACCCGCTCTAATTGCAATACGGGGCACCCCAAAATTTTAGCCACCCGTTTAATTTGGCGTTTGCGCCCTTCATGCATAACAATACGCAGCCATGTGGTGGTGGCATATTTCAGCGCGGTGGGTTTAGGGGCATGGCTTATGCGCTCGACGCGGCAGGGCGCGGTAATGAGGGGTTCACCGTCTAACATCACCCCATTGCGCCACAGGTTAAGTGTGGCGAGCGATGGGTCGCCTTCGACTTCGACCTGATATTCTTTTTCATGCTCAAATGAAGGATGGGTGAGGCGATAGGTTAAGTCGCCATCATCAGTAAGCAACAACAAACCGGTTGAATCTTTGTCGAGCCGCCCGATGGCATATAGTCCTTTGGGGAGGCCGGGTAGATCGAGCGCACTCGCGCCATCGGCCTCACCACGATCTGAAATGAGGCCGTCGGGTTTGTTGAGCGCAATATAAATATGTTGGCGCTGCATGGCATTTTGAGTCGAGACCAGACGACCATCGACACGCACCTCATCCCCTTCGTTAATGGATACGCCAAAGCTTAATGGCTTGCCATTTACCATCACCCGCCCAGAGGCAATTATTTTGTCGCATTGGCGACGCGAGCCGAATCCGGCGGCGACTAAAAATCGTTGTGGGTTCACTGGCTCGATTCTACCCTAAGGGTAAAAATTGAGGGAATGCCGGTTTTATTATCATCCTTACAAAATTGCTAAGGTTGTTCAAAAGTCGCCTCGTCATTCCCTCGAAAGAGGGAATCTATAATGCGGCAGGCATAAATTGAGTGAGTTGCGGCATTTCTTGCAGGCCTCGTTATGGATCTCCGCGTTCGCGGAGATGACGCGTTAAGCGCAGTGCTGACTTTTGAACCGCCTTAACAAAATTGCTGTCTTGCAATCAACATATCGCTATATACTTTATAATAACTACCTGTATGTATGATTACATCATCATCGGCGCTGGCTCGGCTGGCTGTGTGCTTGCCAACCGCTTAAGCGCCAACCCACACCATCGCGTTTTGCTCCTCGAGGCTGGCGGCCCTGACAAGCGTCAAGAAATTCATATTCCGGCGGCGTTTTCTAAGCTTTTTAAAAGCCCCGAAGATTGGAATTACAACACCGAACCTAACCCTGAATTGCATAATCGCCAGCTCTATTGGCCGCGGGGCAAGGTGTTGGGTGGTAGTAGCTCGATGAACGCTATGATGTATGTGCGTGGGCATCGGCATGTTTATGATCAATGGGCGCAATTGGGCAATGAAGAATGGGGTTTTGATGATGTATTGCCCTATTTTAAAAAACTAGAAAACTATGAAGGCGGTGCGTCAGAATGGCATGGGGTGGGTGGCCCGCTCAATGTGTCGTTTCAACGCTCGGTTAACCCATTAACCCACGCCTTTGTCGAGGCCGGTGTCGAGACTGGCATGGCGCGTAACCCAAACTGTAATGGGGCATCGCAAGATGGCATTGGGCTTACGCCAGTGAACCAGAAAGATGGCAAACGTCATAGTGCCGCCGCGGCGTATTTAACACCAATTTTAAAGCGCCCAAACCTTACGGTCATCACTCATGCTCAAGCAAACCGTGTGTTGTTTGATGGCAACCGCGCCGTTGGGGTGGCCTATACTAAAGAAGGGGCAACACGCGAGGCGCGGGCCGAGCGCGAAGTGGTTTTGTGTGGCGGGGCTATCAATTCGCCGCAATTGTTGATGTTGTCGGGCATTGGCTCGGCGGGGCATTTGCAATCGTTGGGCATTACGCCGATTGTCGATTTGCCGGGTGTGGGGCAAAATTTGCAAGATCATTTGTCGTGTGGGGTGATGTATGCCTGCACTCAGCCTGTCACTTTGGCTGGGGCCGAGAAAATTGGCAGTGTGCTCAATTTTTTGTTGTTTAAAAAAGGCTTGCTCACTTCAAATGTGGGTGAAGGGGTGGCGTTTGTTCGCACTCAGCCCAATTTGCCAGCGCCCGATATTGAGCTAATTTGCGCCCCAACGTATTTTGCGGCGCATGGGGCCGAAAACCCGCCCGGGCATGGGTTTACGATTGGGGCGATTTTGTTGCAGCCGCGCAGCCGGGGCTGGTTGGGTTTGCGCACAGCTAACCCGACGGATGCCCCGATGATTGTGGCTAATTATTTAAGCGAGCCTGAAGATTTGCAAACTTTGTTAGCCGGAGTAAAACTTGCACGACAGGTGGCGATGACACAGGCATTTGCACCTTATCGCGGTGATGAATTTTGGCCGGGTGCGGCGGTGCAGGGGGATGAGGCTCTGATTGACTATATTCGCCGTCGTAGTGAGACGCTGTATCATCCGGTTGGCACGTGCAAAATGGGCAATGACCCAATGGCGGTGGTTGATGCGCAGTTACGGGTATATGGTGTGACAGGGTTGCGCGTAGTCGATGCTTCGGTGATGCCTATCATTAATAATGGGCATACCCACGCCCCGATCGTAATGATCGCTGAGCGTGCCGCTGATTTTTTTGAGTAGAGGCGGGTCGGCGACCCGTCTTCGGTAACCCATCTTCGGTGACCTGTCTTCAGAAAAGAAGACGGGTCGCCGACCCGCCTCTACGGGTTTAATGACCGTTAATCATTATCGTCATCTGGCTCACTATTGTCGCCCAACGGGTTAATGTCATTCACAAATCGCACGAGGTCGGCCATGGTGAATGTGCCCGGTGTTTCGGCGGGGAAGATGGGCCGCCACATTGGTTGTTGCCGCAGGTATGACGATGAATCATTGTGCAGCAAGCCCCAGAACACCTCAGCCACGATGCGGCTGCCGACGGGGCCGAGTGTAAAGCCGCCCTTGTCTGGTGGCAGTGGGCCAAAATCTACGCCGCCGTTGCCATACACCTCAGCCTCACGCAAGATGTAATACCATAATGGCGTATTGGCGTTAACTTGCGCGTTGGGTGTGCCCACTTGGTTTGGTTGTAGGATGACGGCGCCCATTTCTTGCGCCACCCGTTGCCCTGACGGCAAGCCCACTTGTTTGCTGCGCAACAAATTGCGTACCGCCAAGGCGTGTAGTGCCGGATTAGGCACATCTTCGCCGGGGATGCCGGGTGTTGGATGTAGGTGGAAAAGTGGATATTCGAGCTTGGTGTCGAATTTATGCGCTTTATTTAGCTTGCCGCCACCGAGCTTGTAGAAATGGCTCCAGTTGATAATCCAGTTGCTGGGCAAGGTGGGCAAGCCGGCGAGGCCGCCTGTGCCGGTGAATTGGAACAATTGCTCTAACGTTGCATCCGGGAAAAAGCGGTTATAGCGATAATCGTCACGGATCATGCTATGACCCATGCGATAAGCGGCTACCGAAAATTCAAACGGCATGTAAGGGCGTTCATCACTGCGCAAACGGTAAAACATTGGCCCAACTTGCTCGATTGAGCGTGTCACCCCGGCCCATGCAAAGCGCTTGACAAAATCGTGCCACACAATCCATTGGTAATGCCATGTCACCAAGCGGCGGGCGCGACCAAATGGCGATTCATTCGGGCGGGCGAGGTCTTGCTCTGGTCGAATGGTTGGCAAAATGTCGAGGATTTTGTTGTGAAACTTGAGGAATAGCAAGTGGGTTTGCGCCACAATCAGGTTTTCGTCGTTACGCGGGTCGCCGATGATCGCCTTGCGATTGGCATCACGTGGCAAATCGTTGGGGAAGGCGCGGTCGGCGGGGGCGAAGGGCAAAGGCGAGGTGTTGCCAATTTTAAAGCGGGCCTCGGTGGGCGGGCCGACATACATGTCGCGGCTTTCGGGGTTGCGTGGGCCTTTGCCATACAGCGAATCTAGTTCAAGTTCGGGTGAGCGTTGTTGCTCATTAGGGCCGGTTGGGGCGCTGAGTGGGCCTTGCGAATCGAAGGATAGATCATGGTCGACAAATTGCCCAAAATAGGTATAGCCAGCCGGAACCTCAGAGTCATCCTCTTGACCCTCGTGCTCGACCATGCTTTGACCAAGGGCAATGAGCGTTTCACGCGGCAGGTCGCTGGGGGGCAGATCGGGAAATAAACGCCCAAACCGACCACGTGGGTGTGACTCGATATCGCGTTTTGTGGTGCGTGCTTCAGCGGGCAATATGTCGGTTAAAGGCTTGCTATCGCCGTGCCCGTGCGTTGATGGGGTTGGCGGGTTTAAGTTTTTTTTTGCAGATTTAGCCATTTTTTTACCTCATATCCAAAAAGATTTAACATGATCTTGCAATGGCTTTTTTATGGGTTGATCTTTATGTCATGAGTGCTTTGACCTATCAACCTATTTCAACAAGGCTGATTATTTAAAGCGATGCAATAATATGTTAAATGTAATTATTGTGAGATTAAATAATATCCTATTTTCTGTTTATGTCAATAAATATATCATTGAAATAGTCATTAACTGATTATTTTCAAAGCAATATCTTCGTGCTGTTGAAATTACTATCCCGTCATCCCCGATGAGATGACGGGATAGTAATTTCATCGCAAATTTGTAGCTGAGGCTTTGGCTGAGAATCTCTAAGGAAAGTGAATTTTGCCCGCCCCAAATAAGCGCACCGCATTTTTGTAGGCAATTTTTTCAGCGACTTCACGTGGCAATTGAGCCAACCAAGCGCGATTAAATTGCATAATATTTTCATAATCGGCCCAGCGTTGTGGAATCCAAGTATCGCTGCCAATGGTGATGCGGTCGGGGTGTTTCATAAACAATACACGCCAGCGCTCGGCCAGTTTGCCATTGGGTGCAATGTCATATTCACGAATGGAGGTATCGACCCACAAATTGGCGTAAGTGTCGAGCATTTGAATCGCGGTTTCGGGCGGGTCACTTAGGCCGACATGTGCCCATAAAATTTTGGCTTTGGGGGCATAGGCAAATATTTTGCGCACGGTTTCGGCATCCGAATGTACATGCACATATAAATTGCGATCGACCGCCAGTTGCACGGCTTTGCGGGCGATGGCTGAATCGGCAGTGCCAACATTGAGATGAATTTCGCCGATGCCAAGATAAATTGGGGTTTTGAGCTTATTTTCTAAATAGCTCGGCACTTCGCTCTTTTCGGTCCAGTTGCCCGAATTGATATCGTCGTGATATGGACGCAACACCGGCACAATTCGGTCGGCATCGAGTTTATACAAGCGCAGGGTGCCGCCATCATCAGAGGTGCTCGATACCAAGGCGCGGCGCACTTCTGAATTCTTAAGCTTGCTCAGCACGGCTTCGGGTGAGTAATCGTTCCATGAATTTTGGCTGTAGTGCATATGGGTGTCGTAAATGGGCAACACGGCGGCGGTAGGGCTGAGTTTGGGCGCGGCTGTGGCCGAGGCAATAACCGTGACAGTGGCATTCGTCCCATTCACAACCGGCGTGGGCAAGGCTGTGTTTGTTGCGGCGATGTTTACGATAGGCGCTGGCGTGGGAGGAACCAGAGTTGGAAATGCGGTGACGGTGATCGCCTCGATGGGTAGATTGGCGATGGGTACTTT
>CAMDWA010000102.1 GCA_945877855.1 Thermoflexus hugenholtzii JAD2
CAGCATTCTGCCTCTGCCAGCCCAGACATACCACAAATCAAAATCGGTCAGCCGTGATGCCCAATCTGAGCCTAAATGCCAACCTGGTTCGCAACGTACACGGTTACATCGCTCGGTCAAACATGTTCGATATGGAAATAAGATGTCTATTGGCATAACGGATAACAACAAAAGCGACAAACTATAACATAAGTTAGACGAGTACAATAAAGCTATGAAATTCGCAAAATTTGTATTAATGGGGTGTGCCAGTGCACTCGTCGCATGTCAATCCCCACCAACACCACAGCCCACTGTCATCCCAGCAACCGCTCCACCAACCATTGCCGCCACACCCACCTCGCGCCCCAAAACCGAGAAACAGCCGGTTACGGGGGGGCCGACAATCTTGCGCGAAGGGGTTTTAGTGCGACGAATTGTACGAGCGCCAAACGGATCAATTCGTTTAACCCGCGATCCCATCAGCGGCGATATGTTTTTACTCAATCCGAATCAAGATATTTATCGCATTATTTTGGCACAAGGGGATCAATCAGCAGCCAATAAAGTAATCAGCAAAACTGACCTCGCCACCCCCGGCACCGCCACTGGCATGGCTTTTGGAGCCGATGGGGCGCTCTATGTTGTCATTAATGACAAAGTAGGCAATGATAAAACTCAAGCCATTGTCCGCAAAGGGGTAATAAACGCAAGTGGCGGGCGCAACTGGAACACATTTGTCACCTTTGGCCCCTACCCTGCAAGCAACACCCAATATGATCATCAGGTAAATGGAATTGTGGTTAGCCCAGACAATAAGTTTGTCTATATTAATAGCGGGGCACGCACTGATCATGGCGAGGTGCAAGATACAAAAGGCGCTCACCTCAATACACGCGAGATTGCGCTTACCACCAAGATATTCCGCATCCCAACCAATAGTGAAAACATCGTATTAGGCAATGATGATGAAACACTGCGTAAAGCTGGTTATGTGTTTGCCGATGGCGTTCGCAATGCTTACGATCTCGAATTTGCACCAAATGGGGATCTTTTTGGTGTAGACAATGGCCCTGATGCTGACTTTCCAGACGAGTTGAATTGGCTGCGCGAAGGCCAACATTATGGCTTCCCATGGCGTTTTGGGGCACAAGATAACCCGCAGGCATCGCCCAGCTATGAACCAAGCCAAGACAAACGCTTAAACACCGACTTTTTGGCTGTGAAAGAAAAGATGTATGCCAACGATCCAAATTTTCCAAAGGCCCCGTTGCTCAAAATGACTGACCCAATTGCAAATATTGGGCCAGATGCCACTCAATACCGTGACGATGACGGTAGCCAACGCGACACTGCCAGCGAGAACAAGCCACATTACACCTTTACCGCGCACCGCTCGCCGCTGGGCTTGGTCTTTGCCGATACAACCCTGCCTTACGATTTTCGCCCAGACGGGGCTACGCTCAGCGCCTTTATCACCAGTTGGGGGTCTGCCGGAGGCAGCCTTTCAGATATTGGCAAAGATTTGTTACATTTACGTTTGACAAAAAAAGGGGATCAATACGAAATGCAAGCCAATCAAATCGCCAAAAACTTCAAACGTCCTATTGATGCCGTCCTCATCCGCAATCAGCTTTATTTGTTAGAACATGATCCGGGCGGCGCAATTTGGGAGCTGACGTTTGAGTAATAAGTTTTTGCCGAACTCACTATCCTCCATCCCCGTTGGGGATGGAGGATAGTGAGTTCGGCGTTACACCTTTGAGTTGATATTGCACGATTCGTGAAAAGTCTATTCTTCGCGCAAGACGTAGCCGACGCTACGCACAGTATGAATGAGACGCGCCTCGTTATTGGCCTCGGTTTTTTGGCGCAAATAACGAATATACACTTCGAGCACATTGCTTTCACCGCCAAAATCATAGCCCCACACGCGATCAAGAATCTGTTCACGGGTGAGCACTTGGCGCGGATTGCGCATAAAATACTCAATCAAGTCATATTCTTTGGCCGTCAATTCAAACTGACGGGTGCCACGCTTAGCCAAACGAGTGCCCGTATCGAGCGTCAAGTCTGAATATCGCAAAATTTCGGGCTTGGTGCTAGGCGCAGCACGGCGCAATAACGCATGAACCCGTGCCAATAGTTCGGGAAAAGCAAAGGGCTTGGTTAAATAATCATCTGCCCCAGTTTCTAAACCCAATACACGATCACCCACTGCATCTTTGGCTGTCAACATGAGAATAGGCAAATTGCTGGCAGCACGCAAACGTTTACAAACCTCCAGCCCATCTAACCCCGGCATCATCCAATCTAAAATCACTAAATCAGGTGGGTTATCTCGGGCGCTCGATAAACCACTTAAGCCATCATTGGCAACTGTGACTTTATAGTTTTCATAGGCCAAACCACGCCTCAGCAAATCACGAATCGCTGGGTCGTCTTCAATTACAAGAATATGTTCCATAAGTTTAGTGTTTCTCAGAATGATAAGAATTTAATCGGTTTTACATTGGAGTTTTATGAGCATCGCATAAACTTTGTATAAGCATTTAGAGGATTTTTGCCAATCTTCACGATATGCCTCGCCAAGCGAGGCTTGCGAGGGGTATAGTGAAATTGGCCTATTAAACAACCTCATTCGAGCCGGCTACCTCTGAAACGCTAACCGGTTTTACAAATTTTAATAGATAGCTAAATGGGCTACCACTGCGGCCTACCAATTTAAAACCAGCCTCAAGCGTCCATTCTTGAATAATAATTGGACGCACATATTGTGGCTCTAACAATTCTTCGCCAATAACTAAGACACCACCCGGCTTTAGCACCCGTTTAATCTCTTTTAACGCGGCTAAGCGGTCGGGTATCGTCGGCAAAGCCGAGATCATCATGGCAGCGTCAACGCTATCATTCTCAATCGGCATCGCATCAAGGGGCGATATGGTCAGTTGCACTTGACTGCCCAATTGCGCCACATCTAAACGGCGGGCCACAAGTTCAATCATTTTTGCACGCCGGTCAACGGCATGAACCAACCCTCGTTGCCCAACCCGACGTGCTGCCTCGACCGTAAAAATGCCTTTGCCGCAACCAGCATCTAAAATAACCGAATTGCGATGCACACCCAACAAATCGATCACCTTACCCGGGTCTCGATAAAGCCGGCGGGCTGGCGTGGCTAAAAATGCATTTAATCGGTCAGGGACATTCAACGGTGTGACACGCAAAAAAAGCCGAATAATAACTTGCGCGCCCAAAAAGCTACCGACGATAAAAAATAAAGTGCGAATAATCCATTTCAGCATAGTCAATCTGATTATAGTCAGTAAAAAATGGGATTTTAGATTTTAGATTTTGGATTTAGTAAACGAAACAATCCAAAATCTAACGGACTTCTACCGCCAGCCAATCGACCACCAAAGCGCGACCGGCGGCGGCATTCATCAAACGAACCCCGACAAAATGCTCGCCAGCCGCAACATTGGCCTCAGCCGTAAATTCTTGCCAAGTGCCATCCGATTTATTGGTGCTAAAACTAGCCATATGTTGAAAATTGTCTTCAAGCACAAACTGCACTGGCGCATTGGCAGAATTTTGCACCCGCCCAGTTAACACCAATGTGCCAGCCTTGGGCAAGCGCACCCGCGCCAACAAACTGCCATTCTCAGTCAAAACAGCGTTGGTGGGTGTAGCCGCATTGGTCACAGGCTTGCCATCAAAACGCTGCATGGTCTCGGCTTCAATTTGCAAACGCCCATCAACCGTGCGCAAAGGGTAGGCCTCGGCCTTGAACGGCGCCAGATACAACCAATCTGCGATCAAATTGCGATCTTCAGCGCGTGGGCTTTCGGGCGATGGATCGAGCAAACGCATCACAATGAAATGCACACCCGGCTCTAAATAAACCACCCCTTCAATATCTTGCCAGCCCGGGTTTTGTGCGGTCAAACGATGCCGCCCAATCACTTTAAAATCGGCCTCAAGTTGCACCGCCAAAGGCACAGCCGAAAAATTGCGGGTGCGCACCCACAGGCTATAAGTCATGGCCTTGCTCACTTGCACCGCCGCCACGCTTACCCCTTGCCCAAAAATCACTCCAACATTCGGGTTTTGATCAAAACGTAACGCGCTGCCTTGCCAATTTTGGGTTGTCTCAGCCTCAATCTTAAGTGTGCCGTTGTCATCTAAGGCGCGGGCCACATATTTCGCCGCATCCAAACGGTTCAATTCCAACCAATCCAACGCCAACACATAATTTGCCGTCAAGTCGCTGGTCAAGTTATTCACCAACTGCACACTCAATATATGCTTACCCGCTTCAAGTTTAACCGGCACATCAAACGTTTGCCACTGGCCTGTTGGCGGCAATTCAAAACGTGCAACCGGCTGCAAATCACTTTCAACCTGAAACTTGACGGTTGCCGCCGATGGATTTTGTGCCCGCACACTTACACGATACGTGCCAGCCGTCCCCACATCCAGCGCAGCAATCCCTGTGCCTTGTATAAACATCGCCCCTATATTTGGGTCCTCTTTCAATTTCAACGACTTGCCATCCCAAAACTGCATAGTCTCGGCCTCAATACGCAACCCTGCCGGTTTATCATCCAACACCCGCGCCGCAAACAAGGCCGGGTCAAACAAATCAAAGCGAATATAATCGACCGTCAAATCACGATCTTTCTGCCCGGGCAACAAACCTTCAGCATTGTCATTCAAAAAGCGCACCCCAATCACGTGCAAACCCGGCTCAATCTCGACCAATTGCCCAAATTCGGTAAAGGTCCCATCGCCCTTGGTTAGCTCAAATTGGGCGATGGGTTTAAGGTCAAATTCGAGTTGCGCCTTCACCGGCGCAGGTTGCGAATGCTGCACCCGCATCCCCATCTGATATTTGCCAGCGCGTTTAAAATCGACCACCGCATAGGCCGCCTGATTATGATAAATGGTGCCAACCAACGGATCTTTTACATATTGAATCTTCGAGCCATCCAACAACTGCATCGTTTCGGCCTCAATAAAGGTCGAGCCAGTCGCCACCCGCACCAATTTCGAATCGGCCACACTCACCCGCAATGGCTGCTTGGCCGCAATAGAAGTGATAACATAACGCCACAACATCTCATCCGCCGGTTTGGGGTCAATCAACACCGCCCGCTCATATTGCAGTTGTGACTCAGCCACCTCAGCCCGCGCCAGCGCCTCGTCGCCACGTGTCACATATTGTTGGGCCGGAATGGCAGCCTCACGCAGCACCGCCCGCCGTTGATCAACCGGCTGAGCAGGGTCAATACGCAACTGTTGCTCATAAACACTATTCAGCAAAATCGCCGCCGTTGGGTTACGCGGCGACTTTTGTCGCGCCAATTGCAAACCCGCTGCCGCATCGGCCCAATTGCCCAAAGCCGCGTTGGCCTCGCCTGCCAAACGATAAGCATAGGCATGATCGGGCCGTTGCGCAATCGCTGCACTCAAGTGGGTGATGGCGGCTTCAACTGCCCGCGCATCTTTGGCAATGGGCAGGCTGTCAATGGTGCGAGGTTGCGGCCACACCAAGCCCACCGCCAACAAACGACCAGCACGGTCTATTTCATAAAACCAAACAAGACGTGGCAACAGCACAACAAAAGCCACAACCGCCCCCACCACAATCATCAGCAAAAAGACTTTTTTCACAACTTCGTGAAATTATAGAGCATATCTCAGGTAATTTTCGGGGCTGTCTTCATGTCTATACGCTATAAAGCCGTGAACTTTGAGCCATGAGCCATGAGCCAGATAATTCAAGGCTCATAGCTCATGGCTCATGGCCCCCAAACACCTATTATGAAAATCTATTCATCTGAAATCACACCCGAACAGACCTATTACGCCCGCTCGCAATCGCGGCGACGATTTTTAAAAACGGCAGGGCTGGTAGCGAGTGGCGCACTACTCAGCGCCTGTGCCCCCAGCACATCCAGCATAGTTGATCCAGCACCTACCGCCATCAAGCCAGAAAAACCCGTCACAGCAGGGCTAACTGACGAATTGGGCGATGCCATCACCCAATATGATGCCATCTCGAACTATAACAATTTTTACGAATTCACCACCGATAAACAAGGGGTCGCCCAGATGTCAACCGGTTTTGTCAGCTCGCCATGGAAAGTGCAAGTCGGTGGGTTGGTCAACAACCCCAAAACCTTCGACATCGACGACCTGCGCAAAATTGCGCCAATTGAACGCATTTATCGGATGCGTTGTGTCGAAGCATGGAGCATGGTCATCCCGTGGAGCGGTTTCACGCTCAGCAATTTGCTTAAGCAAGTCGATCCCAAATCCGAGGCCAAATATGTGCGTTTCGAGACCCTGCTCGATACCAATCGCTTCCCCGGTCAGCGTGACCGTTCATTCCCTTGGCCTTATACCGAAGGGCTACGCCTTGATGAGGCCATGCACGACCTGACTTTGCTTGCCACCGGCATTTATGGCAAACCCTTGCTACCCCAAAATGGCGCACCCATTCGGCTGGTTGTGCCGTGGAAATATGGCTTCAAAAGCATCAAATCCATCGTCAAAATCGACCTTGTGGCCGAGCAACCAACCTCGCTGTGGATGAAATCTGGCCCATCCGAATATGGCTTTTACTCCAACGTCAACCCCGAAGTATCACATCCGCGTTGGTCACAAAGTTCCGAGCGCCGCATCGGCGAAGTAACCCGTCGCCGCACCCTCATGTTCAACGGCTATGCCGACCAAGTGGCATCACTATATGCTGGCATGGATTTGCGCAAAAATTACTAAACATGCTTTTTCGCATCTTCGTTCATATGGCCGCGCTGCTGCCAATGGCCCACCTATTATGGGACACATGGCGGGGCAATCTCACGGTTAACCCATTGCAAGATTGGACCTTTCGCACCGGCGATTGGGCGTTGCGGTTACTGGTTGCATCATTGGCTTGCACCCCCATTGCTACCATTTTTGGCTTTAAACAAGCCATCAGTGTGCGCCGCGCCTTGGGGTTATATGGCTTTGGCTATGCGCTTGTGCATTTTTTCATCTTTATTGGGGTCGATTATCGTTTTGCCTTTGATCTGATTTGGGATGATCTTGCGACCAAGCGTTATATTTTGGTTGGATTGGCGGCCTTGCTCATCTTCATACCGCTTGCTATCACCTCGACACGTGCTTGGATGAAACGACTCGGACGACAATGGAAGCAATTGCACAAACTAACTTATGTGGCAGTGCCGTTGGCAGTGGTGCATTACATTTGGCTGGTCAAGGCCGATCTGCGTGACCCATTACTTTACGCCGCAATTGTGGCGGCGTTATTATTGTTACGTTTGCCACGGGTGCGTGCCCAAGTGAGCAAACTAAAATACCGCCGAGCACCTCAAAAGTTATAGTAAAATATGCCCCCGTCAAATCCGGTGACGAATTTGACTGATTTCACATGCGTTGATCAAGTGCGGCGATCCTGCAAATATTATGGAATATTTGTAGCCGAGCAAGAAACGACGCAGAGGTTTATAAGGAGAATAAAACTAAATATGTCCGTTGTTCCTATGAAAACGCTCCTAGAGACAGGAGTGCACTTTGGCCATCGCACAAAGCGATGGAACCCCAAGATGAAGCCGTTTATTTTTACTGAAAGAAACGGTGTTCATATTATCGATCTTCAACAAACCATTGTCGCTTTAGACGATGCCGCAGCAAAAATCCGTGACACCGTCGCAAAAGGCGGCACAGTCATGTTTGTTGGCACCAAGCGCCAAGCCCAAGACCCAATCACCGCCCAAGCCCAACGCGCCGGTCAGCCCTATATCATTGAGCGTTTCATGGGTGGCACTCTAACCAACTTCAAAACCATGAAGTCGCGCTTAGATCACATGGCCGACCTCGAAGCCGCCAAGGAACGGGGCGAGCATGATCGTTTGACCAAGAAAGAGGCCTTGCTCAAGACCCGCGAAATTGAACGCTTGAACAAGCGCATGGGTGGCATCAAGAATCTACGCAAATTACCCGATGTCTTGTTCATTGTCGATGTCAGCCGCGAAGGCAACGCTGTCAAAGAAGCTAACAGCCTCGGCATTCCCGTCATTGCGATGGTTGATACCAACTGTGACCCAACCGGTGTTGACTACGTTATTCCATCCAATGATGATGCCATTCGCGCCATTAAAGTCATCGTCGAAGCCATGTCAAATGCCGCCCTCGAAGGGTTGGCGTTGCGCAAAGGCACAGGTGACCTGAGCACCGAAATGGCTTCGGTTGAAGCCGAAGATCAACGCCAATTTTTGGGTGAAAACACTTTGGCAAAAATGCGCGGTGGGTTAGATTTTGATGATGCTGCTGCAACCCCAGCCCAACAACGCTCTTTTGATCCTAACGAAGGCGGCGCTGACCTGTAATTGGGTCAACCCGAAATATCTAACAGACAGACAAACATGGCAACTTCAGCAGAACAAGTTAAGCAACTACGTGAGCAAACTGGCGCAGGAATGCTCGACTGCAAAAAGGCCCTCGATATGCATGGCGGCGATGTTGTAAAAGCAACCGCTTGGCTCATGGAAAAAGGGTTAGCATCGGCAGCCAAAAAAGCTTCACGCGAGACCAATGAAGGCGTAATTCAAACCTATGTGCACGCTGGTGCGCGTATGGCGGTGATGGTAGAAGTAAATTGTGAAACCGACTTTGTAGCCCGCACCCCAGAATTTAAGGCTGTGGCGCACGATATCGCGATTCACATCGCTTCAACTAGCCCTAAGTATGTCCGCAAGGAAGACATTCCGGCAGAGGTGCTCAATGCGCAAATTGAAAAATTTAAACAAGATGCAATGAAGGAAGGCAAGCCAGCCAATATTGCAGAGCGCATCGCACAAGGCCGCATGGAAAAATATTATCAAGAAAACGTTTTATTAGAGCAACAATTTGTGAAAGATGATTCACTGAAAATGAGTGAATTGTTGAAAGCAACGGTTGCAAAAATAGGCGAAAATATCGTCATTCGTAGATTCACTCGCTACGAATTAGGCGGCGAATAAATCGTATTAAAAGGGCATTTTTTTAAATGCCCTTTTTTTATGTGTCATCTCAAACAAAGGGGCAAGTCAAACAAATTTTCGTCAAAAGCCATATAGTAATTTTGACATTACACCTTTTGGGTTTATGCCCAGATTGAGATGATACGCTTTATCGATAAAAATGAACCAACTTAAATACAAAAGAATTTTGTTGAAGATCGGTGGTGAAGCCCTCGCAGGGCATGGCGGCATGGGAATTGTGCCCGAATTGGTGGAAGATGTCGCATTAAAAGTAAAAGCCGTGCGCAGCATGGGGGTGCAAGTGGCAATGGTCATCGGTGCTGGCAATTTTTGGCGTGGCAAAGATGGCTTGGCCAATGGCATGGATCGCACGACGGCTGACCATATGGGAATGTTAGCAACCGTAATGAACTCATTGGCGATGAAGGATGCACTTGAACGGGTCGGTGTTGCCGCCCGTGTGCAAACCGCCATCGAAATCCGCTCAGTGGCCGAACCCTATATTCGCCTGCGAGCGGTGCGCCACCTTGAAAAAGACCGCGTGGTCATTTTAGGGGCAGGCACTGGCAACCCTTATTTCAGCACCGACAGCGCTGGGGCATTGCGAGCAATGGAGATTAACTGCGATGTTTTAATCAAGGCCACAAAAGTAGACGGTGTTTATGATTCTGACCCCAAGAAAAACCCAAATGCAAAAAAATATGAGGAGTTAAGCTATTTGCAAGCCCTAAACGAAAAATTGGGAGTGATGGATAGCACGGCAATTACATTATGTATGGACAACAAGAAGCCAATCCTTGTGTTAAACTTATGGGAAGAAGGCACCCTGCAAGCAGCCGTTTTGGGCAATAAAGTGGGGACATTGATCAATTAGTGCCATAATCGCACTGTCAAAACCTATCATCGGCGGTTGCGAAAGACTTTGACAGCGATCAAACGCTCAAAGAAAGTCATTTCACCTTACGATTGAGGAGCTTTTCCAATGTCAGACGACGTAAAAGATTTAGTAACGAGTACCGAGAAAGATATGCAAAAATCGCTAGAAGCGATGGAAAATGATTTTCATAAATATCGCACTGGGCGTGCAACTACCGGTTTGGTAGACAAGCTACCGGTTGAATATTATGGAACTTGGACCCAACTTCGCGAATTAGCACAAATCACAATTCCAGATGCAAAAACAATCGCCATCAGCCCGTTCGATAAAAGTTCGCTGAAGGCCATTGAAAAAGCAATTCAAGATTCACCCGACCTGAAATTGACGCCGCTCAACGACGGCAAAATCATTCGGCTCAATATCCCGCCGCTTACGCAAGACCGTCGTCGGGATCTGGTAAAACTTGTTCACAAACGCATCGAAGAAGCCAAAATATCAATTCGTAATTACCGACGCGAAGCAATGGATATGCTGAAAGACTTAGAAGATGAGGATATGATCAGCGAAGACGATCACAAGCGCGGCAAAGAAGAAGTTGATAAATCGACACAGAAGTATGTGGCAAAGGCTGATGAAATGGGTGCGCGTAAAGAACGAGATATTATGGAGATGTAACAAGGCATGGCAACCCCCGCAGCAACAATCGATCCTCTTTTCAAACGTGTCGCATCACGCATTAGTTCAGCGATAACACCAGCCTCGGCAGTGCCGCAGACAACAGCATTGCGTGTGCCTAACCATATTGCCATTATTATGGATGGCAACGGTCGTTGGGCCAAAAAGCGCAATATGCCACGTTTAGCCGGGCATCGCGCTGGCACGCAAAACTTACGCCGCATTCTAAAGGCCTGCGTCGAGCAAGGCGTAAAGGTGCTGACACTCTACGCATTCTCAACCGAAAACTGGTCGCGCCCTGAAGATGAAGTGAGTGGTTTGATGGCGATCTTAGATGGCGTGTTGCAGCGCGAGATTGACGAGCTTGACGAAAGTGGGGTGCAAATTCGGCACATTGGGCGGCTTGAGCGTGTGCCAGAGCAATTGCAAGTCGGGATTCGTAATGCCATTGAACGTACCCAAAATAACAATCGCCTCATTCTGAATGTGGCCCTTAATTATGGTGGGCGCGCCGAGATTGTGGATGCTGTGCGTGAGATGGTGAAAAATGGGATACATGCAGATGCCATTAGCGAAGAAACCATTAGCCAACATCTCTATACGGGCAATTTGGCTGACCCAGAGTTAATTATTCGCACCAGTGGCGAGCAACGGGTCAGCAATTTCCTCATTTGGCAAGGGGCCTATTCAGAATATTACTTCACCGATATTTATTGGCCCGATTTTGATGAAAAAGAATTGGTCAAGGCCATTGAACACTACAATCGACGCGAACGCCGATTTGGTGGTGTTCAGGCTAAAGTGTGAGTTTGACCATTTTTTCGATCTTTGTTGTTGTAATCTACTACAATCTCCATTAACAAACATGTTTACCCCAAATTTTTAGCTTTGCTAAAAATTTGGGGTAAGTCATATTAAGCCAATCGAGTATTTAGTTTACAAACAAAAAAACATCTTCTCAAAAAACGGTGGTAATTTAAAAAGACGTAATGCCGAAATCCCTATTTCTCTATCCTCGTGGAGGATAGAGAGATAATGATTTCGGCGAAAACTTTTTTACCCCTTTATATTGAAAAGATATTTACTTTGTTTGAAAATCGTTTGGCAGGAGATTAAAGTAGATGTTAAACCGATTTACAACCCGTTTATTTGCCTCTTTTGCCTTTGCAACCAGTCTGCTATCCACATATACACCCCCAATCACACAAGCTGAAACTGAAACCCCACAATCCATTCAAGAAAGCGCCAGCGCAGTCTCTGTCGGCGGGATTCACACTTGCGTGTTGACAACCAGCGGCGGGGTGAAATGTTGGGGCAACAACGATCTTGGGCAATTGGGAAGCGGTGATCTGAACTCGCGCAAAACGCCGACCCAAGTGGTAGGCCTCACCAATGGCGTAATTGCAATTGCAGCAGGTGGGCGTCACACCTGCGCCTTGCTCAATACCGGCAAGGTAAAATGTTGGGGCGAAAATGGGCGTGGGCAATTGGGCGCAAACTTATATGACAGCCCCATCCCCACCCCAACCGATGTGCATAAACTCACCGATATCGTCGCCATTGCCGCTGGTTATCATCATACTTGCGCCCTCAGCAATCTCGGCGGGGTGAAGTGTTGGGGGTCAAATACTCAAGGCGAGTTGGGCGATGGCACCCAAATTGACCGCCGCGCCCCAGTTGCCATTCCCAATTTCCCACGTGGGGTCAAACAATTGTCACTCGGCGATGAATTATCGTGCGCCACCACCACGCTAGGCACCGCCAAATGCTGGGGCTTTGTCGAGGGGGCAGATGCCACCTATGGGGGGCTGCATCTCGCCCCACACGATATTATTGACCTTGGCGCAGACGAAGTGCGTGAAGTGGCGGTAGGCTATAAACAAAGCTGTGCCCTGATTGCCACTGGCAAAGTAAAATGTTGGGGGATTAATATTTTAGGAGAACTGGGCGATGGTACACGCACCGATCATGGGGTATTAACAGCCACCATCAATGTGGCGGGGGCGACCAGCATTGCAGCAGGGCGGCATTCAACCTGCGCCATTATTAACGCCAACGGCGTAAAATGTTGGGGCACAAACTGGTCTGGACAGTTGGGCAATGGACAAATGGGCGAATGGAGCACTGCCGTTGATGTCATCAACTTAGGGGCAAGTGCCCGCCAAATTGACATCAGCAATTACATGGCGTGGGAAGTTGACCCGATTAACCCCTTGACCGGCAACATGGTTTTTCGAGGTGGCACGGCTTGTGCGGTGTTATCGAATAACTTTGTAAAATGTTGGGGCAACAATTATTATGGGCAAATTGGCGATGGCAGCACCAACCATCGCCCCACCCCCACCTTTGTAAGCGGCTTTGGCAGCGCCAGCCCGCCACCCAACCCGAACCCGCCCATTGGCGCATTAAATGTGAATGTCTATTTACCGACGGCTTTTGTTTATTTAGAAATTTTGCCGCCACCAGAATTACCACCCAATGATCAACCTTAATGCACAAAAGGTCGCACAAGCGGCCATCAATTCGCTCATCGCAAATGGCGATGAACTCGGGCTGCAAGTTGCAGCGTATCTTAATGGTGAGCTTGTGGTCGATGCTTGCGCTGGACACCAATTCACGGCTGCGCAGGTGCGACCACTCGTCACCCCCGACACCTTATTCGTCACATTTTCGGTAAGCAAAGGCATCACCGCTACCTTGCTGCACCTGCTCGCCGAACGTGGCCAGCTCGATTATGACGCACCGGTTGCCCATTATTGGCCCGAATTTACCGCCAATGGCAAGGCCACTATCACCGTGCGTCAGGCATTGGCGCATCAAGCTGGTTTACCACATTTACCCGCCGATTTAACTGGGGCGCAATTATTAGATTGGGGCTTTATGACCCGTTGGCTCGCTGCCGAAGCCCCACTATGGCAACCCGGCAGTGCCACTGGCTATCATGCCTTAACCTTTGGCTGGCTGATTGGTGAAATCATACAACGGGTTGATGGTCGCCCACTGGCCGAGATGCTACAAGCAGAGGTTTGCGGCCCACTCGGTATCGATCGTCTGTTTTTTGGGGTTCCCGATGCCTTGCTGGCTGAAATCAGCGGAATAGAAAGCCCGCCCCCGCCGCAAAATGATGCAAATTTGCCCCCGCCTAACCCAATTGCCATGCGTACCGTGCCGATGTCATTTCAACAAGTTGCAGGCACACCCGCCGCATTAAAATCGTGTTTGCCAGCCAGTGGCGCTGTCGCCAATGCGCGGTCCTTAGCCAAGTTATACGCCGCGTTAGTAGGGGATGGGGTTGACGGCGTGCGGTTACTCTCGCCAGAGTGTTTCAATATCGCCACCCAAATTGTGACCGACGACATCGATTTGGTGCTTGGCAGCAAGGTGCGCAAAGCACTGGGTTATTTTGGCGGCTGGCGTGGCGCCGCAGGGAGTGGGTATGAAACCGCGTTTGGTCATCCCGGGGCAGGTGGCTTTACTGCCACCGCCGACCCCAGTGTCAATTTCTCATTTGCCCTATGCAAATCACGCATGGTCAACGTCACCGATCAGGCAAAATCAGCAGCGCGTATCGTTGAAAAGGCTGTGCGCGATGCGCTGCAGATTGGGGAGTAGGGATTAAGGATTGGGGATTGGATAAGTCACGAGTCATGAGTTGAGCCTTCTGACTCGTGACTCATGACTTATGATTCATCGCATAACTTCAATCCTTAATCCTTAATCCCCAATCCCTATTCTCTCTCTACGGATAAAGCCCACGAGTGATATGCGCTTCGGCAACACGCCCGATACCGAGGCATTGAGCGCCGGTGCGCAAGTCGGTCTTTAGCTGCTGCGATTTGTCATACACATCATGAAAACTACGAATCATGATGCGTTCAAGCCGTGTTGTGATATCGTCTTCTTCCCAGAAAAGTTGTTGCAGGTCTTGCACCCATTCAAAGTAAGATGCAACCACCCCACCGGCATTGCACAAAATATCCGGCAACACAATTACCCCCTTGGCATTCAAAATCTCATCACCTTCGGGTGTGGTGGGGCCGTTTGCGCCCTCAGCAACCATACGGGCTTTTACATTGCCAGCGGTGCTGCGGGTCAATTGGTTTTCCATCGCCGCCGGAATCAGCACATCACATTCACAAGCCAGCAAATCTTCATTACTGATCAATTTGCCCTTGCTATAGCCATGAAAACTGCCGTTGCGCTTGCGATAAGCTTGTAATTCTGGCACATTAATACCATTGGGGTCATATAAGCCCCCTTCAATATCACTGACCCCAACCACAGTACAACCCATCTCATAGGCCGTTTGGGCTGTAATCGAACCCACATTCCCGAACCCTTGCACCGCAATTCTGGCCTTTGCAAAATCCCATTTTAAAGTCTTAAAAGCCTCGCGCACGGTAAACATAACCCCGCGCCCGGTAGCCTCGAGCCGCCCAGCCGAACCACCAATATTAACCGGTTTACCAGTAACGATGGCAGGCACGGAGTACCCATGATGCATCGAATAGGTGTCCATAATCCAGGCCATCGTTTGGGCGTTCGTGCCCATATCAGGCGCAGGAATATCGCCTGATGGGCTAATAAACAGCGCAATCTCGGTGGCATAACGGCGCGTAATGCCTTCGAGTTCACGAATAGTATGTTTTTTGGGGTCTACGATTACCCCACCTTTGGCCCCACCATAAGGAATATTGACGACTGCGCATTTCCATGTCATCCACATGGCTAACGCACGCACTTCGTCGAGTGAAAC
>CAMDWA010000103.1 GCA_945877855.1 Thermoflexus hugenholtzii JAD2
TAACAATACAGCCTGTGGTTACAAGCGTTCCTACCGCCGTTGCTACGCCATCTCCCACACTGGTATTGACACCAACGATCATGCCGCCCACTGCAAGCCCAACGCCAACGCCTAAGCCATTGCCAACCCTAGTGCCAACACCAACGACAGCGCCCACCCGCCAGCCACCAACCCCTACTCAAGTTAATACTGCAACCACAATACCGACACCCATACCGACCATCGCGTCATCAAATTTGGGCAATGTAAGTGCAGCAAATGATAATGCCATCATGCAGTTGTTGGCGTTGCATAATCAGGCGCGGGCTGAGGCTGGGGTGCGCCCGTTACGTTTATCGGCTGCGTTACAAGCCTCGGCCCAGCGGCTAGCCAATGATTGTGCGCGACGCGGCGCGACATGCAGTCATGATGGCTCAGATGGTTCAACATTTTATTCACGCATCAAGGGTGCCGATTACGCGGGTAATACGACTGGCGAAAATTGGGCCTTTACCAATCGGCCCAATGGGGTGCAAGTGCCTTGGCAATTATGGATGAACAGCCCGGGTCACCGTCAAAATATTTTAAACCCAGCTTTTCAAGAAGTGGGCTTTGCAATTGCAACCTCGGCGGGGGGGGTGCTACATTTTGTAGCTGACTTTGGAGGTGTGCCATAATTATGCTTAGAATTCTGCACTTTATATTTCAAGAATGTTAAAACATAGAAGCCCTATTGTTGCGAGTTTAGCGTTTGTTTTTGCTACCACAGCGTGTGGTGCGCAAATTAAAGTCACTAAAGACAATGTCACGCCGGTCGTGATCTACCCACCAACGGCTAGCCATGAGGTGAATGCAAGTGGCAATAACACCAAGGCGAACGAAATAGCTATCCCTGTGGCTTTTGTGACAGCCGTTGTGTTTGCAACTACCCAACCGGCCCAACCCACCGCAACAGCGACACCTATTAGCATTGCAACCGTGCCGCCCATAAAATCAGTGGCTAAAGCGCAGCCCACCTCAACGCCAGCCCCTACCGCCAACCCAATGCCGCCTTCGCCGACGGTGGCCTTGGCGAGTTTGCCAACTGCGCCCCCGATTGTGGCGGCCAAGGCCTTGCCCACTGCTGTCAATTTGCGCATGTTGCCCACTGTGCCGCCTTTAACCTCATTTAATCAAACTTCGCCTATGTTATTGCCAAGCCCAACCGTGGTGCAAGGGCAGCTTGCGAAAAGCGCTGTCGGGTTAGAAAATGCGAGCGGCGGCTCAAATCCAAATCAAATTGCGGCGATGCGCGATCATTTAATGGCGCAGTCTAATTCGGTGCGGGCAATGGCAGGGTTGCCGCCGTTACGGTTTTCGCCGGTCTTACAACTGGCCGCGCAACAACATGCCGATGAATGCTCACAATTAAATCGCTGTGGGCATGTGGGGGCCGATGGCTCATCGACCCAACAACGGTTGCGGCGTGTGGGTTATGTAAATGATGCCGTTGGCGAAAACTGGGCTTGGGCGCGTAATGTGCCAGTTGTATGGGACATGTGGTTTACACAAGAGTTCCCCAGTGGGCCACATCGCAACAATATTTTGTCGCGTTTTTACCGCGAAGCCGGTTTTGGCATCGCCGCCGCCAACGGCGGCTTCTACTTTATCACCAATTTTGGCGGCAGTTTTAAATAAGTGGAAAGTAAAAAGTGAAAAGTAGAAAGTGCTAAGTGCTGAGTATTAAGCATAGCCCTAATACTTTCCACTTTTTACTTTCCACTTTCTACTTTCCACTTTCTACTCTGTTGGTCTGTATTCCGATGGATAGTTAACGATCTTGTCCCATTCATCGGCGGCTGAACGGGCAACGAAGGCAATGAGGGGTTCATCGCCAATATTAAATACCTCGTGCGGGATGCCGGGTTTAATATAAATAAAGTCGCCAGCCTCGTTAATGACTTCATTGGTCAGCCCTTCGCCATAGGTATGTTTAACACGACCTTGCGCGATAAATAACATCACTTCAAAGCCATCGTGGATATGGGCATAGGCAATTGCGCCGGGTGGCACGGTTGCGACATTGATCGAAAGCCCAGTCGAGCCAACATTTTTGCCCGACATGCCTTGCTTATAACGAATGCCGTTCCAGCCGCGTGCTGTGCCGCCACCACGAATAACGGTGATGCCGTCAAGGTCTTCGACGACAGTGGTATCAATCTGACCAGTGCCTTTGGTTTGACTAATTGGGTTTGCCATAAGGCTATTTTAACCCCATGAATATGCCAATCGACGATAATGCCCGTCCGATATGTCGTCTCTTTATCTTCATGATATCCCGCTCGATGAAGCCAATGCCGCATGGTATGCCCAATTGGCTGCTTGTGGCGCATTGGCCGCAATGCCTGCCGAAACTGTGCCATTGGCGCAGGCTTTAGGCCGCATCACGGCTGCGCCAGTCTGGGCCAAAATATCATCGCCACATTATCACGCCAGTGCGATGGATGGCTATGCGGTGCGCAGTAATGAAACTTATGGGGCAAGTGAATCTGCGCCAAAACGCTTGACGATTGGGACGCAAGCCATTTATGTCGATACCGGCGACCCATTACCCGCAGGGCTGAATGCCGTGATCATGCGAGAACACGCCGAAGTATTGACGATTGCGGCAGATGCGCCCGCAATCGTTAATACGGTGATCGAGATCACCCAAGCGGTTGCGCCTTGGCAACATGTGCGGGCAATGGGCGAAGACATGGTTGCCAGCGAATTGGTGTTGACGGCCCAACATCGTATACGCCCGCAAGATTTGGGGGCACTGGCGGGTAGTGGTCATGCCACTGTCGATGTATTGCGCCGCCCACGAGTGGCGATTATTCCCACCGGCACCGAGTTGGTGGCGGCAGGGAGCGCGGTTAAACCGGGCGATATTATCGAATATAACAGCTTGGTGTTGGGCGGTTTTGCCGAAGAATGCGGGGCGGTGGTCAGCCGTTACCCCATTCAACCAGACCAATATGAGGCGATTAAGGCGACGGCACAGGCTGCGTTGGCAACCCATGATCTTGTTATCATCAATGCTGGCTCATCGGCTGGCAGCGAAGATTACACCTCGAGGGTGATTGACGAATTGGGGCGGGTGTGTGTGCATGGGGTCGCCATTCGCCCGGGGCATCCGGTCATTTTGGGCGCGGCTTCGCTTGCCAATGATGGCAAGGCCTTGGTTGGGTTGCCGGGCTATCCGGTCTCTGCCGCTGTCACGTTTGATTTATTTTGCAAGCCATTGTTGCAACATTGGCAAAATCAAGCCCCATTGCCTGCGCCCACCATGCAGGCCACACTGACCCGCAAAGTGCTTTCGCCAATGGGCGATGATGAATTTTTGCGCGTCACGCTGGGGCGGGTCGGTGAGCGGGTGGTCGCTACACCCATTGGCAGTGGGGCCGGTGTCATCACGTCAATGGTCAAAGCCGATGGCATTTTGCTCATTCCACGTTTTAAAGAGGGCTTTCATGCCGGTGAATTGGTCAATGTTCAGTTAATGACTGCGCCGCACCTCATTCACAACACCATCCTCGCCATCGGCAGCCATGACCTCACGCTCGATTTGCTGGCAAACCAGTTAAAAATTGAGAATTTAAAATGGAAAATGGAAAATGGAAAATCGCAGATCAATTTTAAATTCTCAATTTTAAATTCTCAATTTCCTCGGTTGGTTTCGGCGCATGTGGGCAGCCAAAGTGGATTGTTGGCCTTGCAACGTGGCGAGGCGCATTTGGCGGGGTCACATTTGTTAGATGAAGGCGCGAGTAATGGCGACGCAACGAGCTACAACATCGACAGCATCGGCAAAATGATAACGCCGTTTGGGGTGCGGGTGCAATTGTTGGGCTTTGTCAAACGGGTGCAAGGACTGATGGTGCGCAAAGGCAATCCCAAAGCCATCACGTCTTTAGAAGATTTAACCCGTCAAGGCATGACATTTATTAATCGGCAACGTGGGGCCGGCACACGGGCGCTGCTCGATTTTGAGTTGCGAAAACGCGGCATCAACCCGCGGCAAATTGCTGGCTATGAGCGTCAAGAATATACCCATTTGAATGTAGCGGCTGCCGTTGCCAGTGGGGCCTGTGATTGCGGTCTCGGTATTTTGGCCGCAGCGCGAGCGCTTGATCTTGATTTTGTGCCGTTGTTTAACGAGCGCTATGATCTGGTCATCCCCATTCAGCATTATGAGAGCACTTTGTTGCAGCCGCTGCTGGGCATTATTCGTGCGCCAGCCTTTGCCGCCCAAGTGCAGGCGTTGGGCGGCTACGACACATCGCAAATGGGGCAGGTGTTGGCGACGTTGTGAATTGATCTTACTTTGATATTCGTCATCACCCAACCCTACAACCGTAAATCTGGGAAATGTGCAATCAAGGCCTCGCGCACCAGGGCGGCATCATGCTGACGCAAGGCCGTAATAATGGCAGCATGTTCGGCGATGACACGCGGGGCATTATGCGAAACACTGGCGGGGTTGGTCAACACCATCAACCGAAAATGCTCGATCAGCACCGGCAAAAAATCGACGATGACGAGGTTATGTGTGCTGCGCAATAACACTTCATGAAACTCGATATCTTCGCGCACCCCGCCAAGATGATGCTGGATTTTCTCGGCCAGCCGGGTGTTAATTTCCTCCAGCAGCACCAATTCATCATCGGTGATGTGTTTTGACATGAGCGAGGCGGCGCCCAATTCAATGGCATAACGCGCCTCGCCTAACTCGCTTAAGCTATAGCCAATCGCCGCAATATTGGTGCTCACCCGCGCCATTGCCATATGACGATCAAACACCGATACAAAAATACCGCGCCCGGGTTTTTTAATAATCATGCCCTCGGCCATCAACGTGGTGAGGGCCTCACGCACAATATTGCGGCTGACCGACAAACTTTCGCTCAAGTCGCGCTCACTTGGCAATTCGGCCCCTTCACGCAGGTCTTGGCTTAAGATATAACGCCGTAAGGTATCGGTGGCTTGTTTGGCGAGTGTCGCAGGAGAAAGCGGCAATAACATGACTAGCGCAAAAAGGCCATTGCGTCGGTTTCCAATTGCTCTAAACCAGCGTTTAACATGGCGCGGATCGAGGCATTGGCTTCATCGGCGCTGGCAAAAGGCCGATTGGGGCGGCGCGGCGCACCACAAGGCACGCCCCATGCGCTCAAAATGCCCTTGAGTGTGGCAAAGTATGGCACACCCAATAACACTTTGATAACGCGGTTGGCGCGGTATTGAAAATGTTGGGCCGAGGCGAGATCACTGGCACGATAAGCGCGATAAATGGCGGCAAAAGTGGCTGGCATAATATTGTAGGTGCTGCCAATACCGCCGTGTGCGCCCATTGTTAGCCCTGCCACCAATACTTCGTCAAAACCGCTTAGCACAGTAAAACCTTCGCGCAGTTCAATAATATTGCGCATGTCAAACAGGTTATATGACGAATATTTGATGCCGCTTACTTGCGGAATGTGCATCAAGTCGGCGACGACACTGGCAGTCACTTCTACCCCAGTGGCCCCCGGAATGTTATACACAAACAACGGTGTGTTTGGCGCGGCCTCGGCGATGAGGCTGTAATGGGCACGAAGCCCGCTGGCATCGGTGCGAAAGTAGAAAGGCAGCACTGCCGCAATGGCGGCGATATCGAGGGTAGCAGCATGGGCGGCCAACTCGGTGACGACATGAGTGGCATGTGCGCCAACATGCGCAATGACGCGCCCACGCCCAGCACATTCGGCCACCACCGTCTCTAATACAGCTTTGCGCTCGTCAATATCCATCACGATGCCTTCGCCACTGCCGCCACATACAAATACGCCATCTGCGCCGCGATCGAGCAGAAATCGTGTGAGGGCGCGTGTGGCCGCAAGATTCACTTGTGTGCCGTCATCGGTCATTGGCGTTACCATCGCCGGGAAAATACCTGTAATTGTTGTCATAACTGGTTCTTTAAATGAACCAGTATACGACAGGTTGAGGACTTGAGATTGTGTATGAACGTTAAGCGCGACGATGGTAGGGGTTGTTCATATCATAACGGCGAACGTGAAATATAGTATGTTTTAAACACTGTATTTGGTATTTGCTTTTTCGAGACATACCGGTATAATCTTTATACCAGTATGCCAGTAAACAACTGGCATTGATTGGGATTTATAGGCGAAAGAAATAAACTTAAAGGAGAGAAATGGCATTTACCACAAAAAGCGCTTTAACCCGGCGCAAATTTTTGACCTTGGCCAGCACCGCATCGGCTGGCATCGCGTTGGCTGCATGTGCCCCCGCTGCAACCCCTACCGCAGCCCCGGCAAAACCAGCCGAAGCAGCCAAGCCTGCTGAAGCGGCAAAACCTGCGGCCCCCGCCGCTGGCAAACCCAAGCTGACCATTTGGCTATCAAAGAGTTTTACACCTGAAGCCGATGCAGTTCAAAAAGAAATTGTGACCAAATGGGCTGACGCAAAAGGTGTAGATTTAACGTTGGTGCAAGAGTTATCGACGGTGCTGACCCCACAATTTAACGCCGCCATCGAGAGCAAAACTTTGCCCGATGTGTTGGTATGGCCTTCGCCCGATTGGATGCCCAAACTCTATAGTTTAGGGTTGCTCGAAGATGTGAGCGATATTGTTGCCAAAATGAACGCCCAAGGCGGTGGGATGCTTGATAAACCCATTAAAGCCGTCACCAATGCTGGCAAACAATGGGCTGTGCCAACTTATGGCGCAACCGAGGTGTTTTATGTGCGCAAAGACATTCTCGATGCCAAAAATTTGCAACCACCAAAGACATGGGAAGATATTTTAAAGATATCGGAGCAAATTAATAGCCCGGGCAAGACATGGGCTTGGGGCGTGCAGATTGGCCCGCCTTCTTATGACTCTGAAATTGCGACGTTGAGTATGCTCGCTTCGTATGGATCATCGCCCTATGCCGAAGATGGCAAAACGCCTAATCTAAATAATGATGGAACCCGTACCGTGTTGAAGATGTTTAAAGATGCATGGGACAAGGGCTATATCCCCAAAGACGCGGTGACATGGGATGATGCTGGCAATAACAAGGCCTATTTGACCGAAAGTGCGGCGATTGTGCAAAATACCGGCTCGATCATCGCCGCGATGCGCAAAGACAACCCAGATCTGCTCAAACGCACCTATATTACGCCCATCGCCGAGGGGCCAAAAGGCCGCGTATTGGCCGGTTATGTCTATGGCATGATGATCCCGAAAGGTTCGAAAAACCTCGACTTGGCCAAAGATTTGTTGACGACTTATGTGGCTGTTGACAATCAGAAACGCATTGTAGAGGCGGCTGGCACAAACTATATGCCGTTTTACAAAGACCTGCAAAAATTGCCGATGTGGGATGACCCATTCAACAAGACCTTGATCGGGCAATTGCCCGATGTGGTGGCAGTCGGTCACCCCGGTCCCACCACCTTGTGGGCGCTTGAGGCGTGGCGCACCCATACGATGGCAGAAATGATTAACAAAGTGTTAATCGAGAAAGTATCGATTGACGATGCGATTAAGGAAACCGAAGCGAAGTTGGTTAAATATTACAAACAATTTAACCCTTAATGATCTAGGTTGAATGGTTGGTTAGTTGGTTAATTAGTGTTGATTGGTTGAATGGTTGATTAGGAACTCACGACTCACGAGTCACGGTTTATCAATCAACCATTCAACTAATCAACCAATTAACCATTCAACCATTCAACCAACTATTCAAGTCGGCGCGGCAAAGTCGGCGCGGTGACACATTAAAAATCGTGGTTTCAAACCCTAACATTAACAAACCCCACCGATTTGGCCGTGATGCCCGTTTGGGCTACGTGCTGGTTTTTCCGCTGGTGCTGGTCATGCTTGGGCTATTGGCATACCCAATCGCCAATGCCTTCGATATGAGCTTGCAAGATCGCCAACTTGGCGTTTCGGGCAAATATATATGGTTTGGCAATTTTATCGAGCTGCTGACAGAAGATCGGCGATTTCGCATGGTGGTGGCCAATAGTGTGCTTTTCACCACCTTATCTGTGGCTGGCAAAATCGTGGTCGGCATGATCATGGCGCTTATTTTGAATGCTCGCATCAAATTTCGCGGTATGTTTCGTGGCTGGTTATTGTTCCCTTGGGTGGCCCCGACGTTTGTAACTGCGTTGACATGGCGCTGGATGTATGACGGCACTGCCGGTGTGATTAACTATATTCTGCTCAGTTTAGGCTTGATCGAACTTCCCATCGCATGGCTTGCTGATACCTCTACCGCCATGGGCGCGGTGATTGCGACAAATATTTGGCGTGGTTTTCCTTTCTTTGGGGTCTCGTTATTGGCTGCCATGCAGGCCATTCCAGCAGATTTATATGAGGCCGCCGATGTGGATGGCGCAACCAATTGGCAAAAATTTTGGAATATCACCGTTCCGGGCGTACGCACCACGCTTGCCATTACGACTATCCTCTCTACAATTTGGACCTTTAATGATTTTCAAATTGTCTTTTTGATGACGGGCGGTGGCCCAGCCTATGCCACCCATTTATTTGCCACTTATGCCTACAAAGTTGGGTTCGAAGGCAGCCGCATTGGCTATGCCTCGGCCATTTCGTTTTTGTTAACCCCCATCCTCATCATCATGATCATGGCGCTTTCGCCATTAATTATGAAAAGCGAGCAAGAATAAATGAACCGAAAATTTCGCAATGTTGTTTACAACACCCGTTTATATCTCATGCTCGCCATTTATGTCATCGTTGTGTCATTTCCATTTTATTTTATGGTGTTGACCTCGTTGCGCAGCCAAAAAGATGTGTATAACAAGGCCACTATGTTAAGCCCGACAAATTTGATTCTCGATAACTATGCAACGGTGATCAACGGCTCGAATATGCAAGTGTGGCTGACCAATAGCATTATTGTGGGGGTGTCAAGCTCGGCGGTGGCGCTGGTAATTGGAGTTTTGGCGGCCTATAGCCTTGCGCGTTTGCGTTTTTGGGGCAGCAACACCTTGGCAAAATCGGTGTTGTTTATGTATCTCATCCCCAGTTCGCTGCTGTTTATCCCACTCTATATCATTATTTCAAACCTCCAATTGCTCAATACACTTTGGGCGCTCATTTTGGCGTATCAGACCTTTAATGTGCCCTTTACAACTTGGATGTTGTTGGGCTATTTTCGCACTATTCCGGCAGAATTAGAGGAAGCCGCCCTTATTGATGGCTGCGCAAGGCTTGGCGTATTAGGGCGAATTGTGCTGCCATTGTCAGCGCCGGGCATTGTGACCGCGTTCATTTTCAGCTTTACCAACTCGTGGAATGAGTTTTTATATGCGGTGGTGTTGGCCCAACGCAGCGAATTGCGCACGTTGCCTGTTGGCATTTACAGTTTTCAAATTGCCGATATCTTGCTGTGGGGGCAAATTATGGCGGCTGCAATTATTGCTACCGTGCCGGTATTGGCGCTTTATATGTTGGTGCAGCGCTTCGTCGTGCAAGGTTTGACGGCTGGTTCGGTGAAGGCTTAATTGTTTGTGGTGGGCGGCTTTGTGGCATAAAATGCTAGCTATGAGCGATATCACCTATATCTACACCCCAAACGCCCCCACGCCGGGTGGGCACTATTCGCAAGCTGTGCAGCACAATGGCTGTCTATACGTGGCAGGCCAATTAGCCATCGACCCCGCTAGCGGCAAACCTGTGGCGGGTGAGATCGAGGAACAGGCCGAATTGGTGCTGCGCAATTTACAGGCCATTTTGCAAGTGGCGGGCAGCGACCTCAACCGCTTGCTCAAGGTCACGGTTTATATTTCCGACATTGCATTGTGGGAGCGATTTAATGCCGTATATGTGCGCATGATGGGCGCAGCCAAACCAGCACGGGCGGTTGTGCCGGTCAACGATTTGCGTTATGGTTGTGTGATTGAGATCGAGGCGATTGCGGCGGTGTAGGATCAGGTTTGATTATTCACGCCACATACGCTACAATCAGAACATCTGTGCGATGAAATATAAAGCTGGCGATAAAGCCCCTGCCAAAGGTAAAGGCAAAGCTGGCGACAAAGGCAAAGACAAGGCTGCGCCCCCGCCTCCTGCGCCTGCGCCCGCCCCCGCACCACCTCCCAAAGCAAGCAAACCGCTGCTCACCAATGATCAGCGGCTTGATCTATTGGGGCTTATCCTGATCGGAGTTGGCATTGCCACCATTTTGATCAAGCTTTCACCGGGTGGGCAAAGCACACTAACCCGTTATTGGATCAGTTTTCTTGATAGTTTGTTTGGGCGCGGCATGTTAATTTGGCCCGCGTTGTTGCTCGTTATTGGGCTATATCTGTTGGCGCATCGTTTTGGCGATAAAGTGCCTGCGCCACAACCCAGCCAATTGGTCGGCTTATTTTTAGGCTATAGCGCCATTCTTGGCACTTGCCAAATTGCCGAAGAATGGTGGACTGGGTTAAATGGTTGGCTTTTGGCGAGCAATAGCTTGGCTGGCGGCATCGTCGGCTGGTATATTCTCGATTTATTGCGCAATTTTGGTGATATCGGGGCAATTGTGGCTTTGTTTATTGGTTATATCTTAGCCATTGCGCTGATCTCTACTCAATCGGTGGCGATGTTAGTATGGGGGATTCAGCAACGTTTTCGCAAACCAGCTTCCCCAAATACCGAAACCCGTAAAGTGATTACCAGCGGTAATTTGGGCATTCCGAATGATTTACCCATAGATGAACGCACAATTGTGCCACGTTACGATCCCAACACCGGTGTGCGAATTGGCGATGAGGATGGCTTGATCATTAATAACCCACTCCCGCGCCCACCAACCCGCCGTTTTGTTGAAGATGATGAGACAACCACCCCGCTACAGCCACGTACTGTAGCGCCTGTTCCAAACCATACCGCGCCATCCCCCCAACCCTTGCCTCAACGCCCACCACCGGCCCAGCCCCGTGTCGCTGGGCCAACACCGGTTTCATCTGCCAACACCAAGGGGCTGCCGCCAGCGCGGGTGATTGGTGGCGATTCACCGCAACACCCGCCGCCTGTGGCAGCGCAAACCAATGTCAATACGACCGCACAACCAAATCAACGCGCTGCGAATGGGGCGAAACAAGCATCAGGAGCCGTACCACCCGACCAACGCCTACCACCCCCTGCCAGCACCCCCGTTCGTGAATGGGTGTTGCCCGACCTTGCGAAAATGCTCGATGTTGGCAAAGATGTTACTTTATCAGAAAGCGACATTCGCGCACGCGCTAAACTGATTGAAGACACCTTGTCATCATTTGGTGTGCCAGCCAAAGTGGTCGAAATCAATCGCGGCCCGACGATTACCCAATATGGGGTTGAACCCGGGTTTACCGAGATGAAAAACGGTAAACAAATGAAGGTAAAGGTTGGCCGCATTGCTGGCTTGGCCGATGACCTTGCGCTCGCTTTGGCAGCCCCGCGTATTCGTGTGCAAGCGCCTGTGCCCGGCACCAGTTATGTTGGTATCGAAGTTCCTAACGGCGAGACGGCTTTGGTCTCGCTGCGTGATGTGATGGAGTCGGAAGAATATGAAAAGCTAAAGACCAAAACCCGTTTGGCGCTGGGGCTTGGGCAAGATGTGAGCGGTCATGCTGTGATTGCTGATTTGACCACCATGCCGCATTTGCTCATCGCTGGCACAACGGGTTCGGGCAAAAGCGTGTGTGTCAATGCCATCATTACGGCCCTGCTTATTAACAATTCGCCCGAAGAAGTGAAGCTGCTCATGGTTGACCCGAAACGGGTAGAGTTGACTGGTTATAACGGCGTACCGCATCTCATCTCGCCGGTGGTGGTCGATGTTGAACAAGTGACCTCGGTATTGAAATGGGTGGTCGGTGAGATGGAACGCCGTTATCGCATTTTTGCCAAACATGGCGCACGCAACATTATCGATTTTAATGAAAAGGTGCTTGAGCAAAGCCGTATTAATCTTGGGCAGCCACGCTCAGCCACGTCCTCGCCCGAAATAGATACTGCCGACTTGAAAAAAATGTCATACATCGTCATGATCATTGACGAATTGGCAGATTTGATGATGTTGGCCCCCGATGAAACCGAAAAATTGATTGTGCGTTTGGCGCAAATGGCGCGTGCCACCGGTATTCACTTGATTTTGGCGACCCAACGTCCCAGTGTCGATGTCGTGACCGGCTTGATCAAGGCCAACTTCCCAGCGCGTATTGCCTTTACCGTCGCCAGCGCCATCGACTCGCGGGTCATCCTCGATTCACCCGGAGCCGAAAAGTTATTGGGGCGTGGCGATATGTTGGTGCTAAAGCCAGATTTGCCGCAACCACAACGCTCGCAGGGCTGCTTTTTGTCGGATAAAGAAATTAATCGTGTGGTGCGTCATTGGCGTGGGCAATTGGCCGGAGCAAGCAGTGCATCCGATACCCTAGTCGCTACCCAAATGCCATTACCAATGTCAGCGGTGACAGGCACAGCGGCGGCCCCACCGCCTAATTTGGCGCGCCCCATCGCCCCGGTCACTCGGCAAACGCCAACCTCGAACACCTATGCGCCACTGACCAACGACACCCCGCCGTGGGAGTTGCCAACGCAATCTGCCGCCAATGGTGGCGACACCGGTAGCACTGCCCTGAGTGGCAGCAGCGGCGGGGGCAATGACGGCTTGTTTGATGAGGCCGTTGAGACAGTTAAATTGCAGGGCAAAGCCTCGATCTCGCTCTTACAACGCCGTTTGCGTATTGGCTACACCCGTGCGGCGCGTTTGATCGAAGATATGGAGGAAAAGGGGATTGTTGGCCCGCAAACCGCCGGTTCACAATTCCGTGAGGTTTTGGTGGGTAGTGGGGTTGTCTCGCAGCCTGAAGAATAGCAGCTTAATTTCACATAGCGCAGATTCTAAGTTGATAAAAGGTTTCATCGATCGGTAAAATTCTTAAATTATCAAGATTACTCAGCTTTAAATAAGATTTAAATGTAAAATAACGCTATTAAATGTTAGCTGTACATGTTTGTTGCATTTGTTGTTCGGACGGAACCTGCGCCGCAGTGTCCCGCGGCAATTGCATTGGACATGATTAAGGCTTAACGCAAGATCTAAGACGCGCCAAATGTGATTGTAAGAGGGGCAAAGCATATGCTTTGCCCCTCTTTTTATTTGTCATTATGAGCACTGATACTCATTTAACTCGTTTATTTCAAAGGCTAGATGCCCAACGTGATGTGTTAAATTCATGCTTACCGCCTAAGCATGAAGTCAATCGCTTTGCCGACGATATTTTTGATTTTCTTTTCCCCATCAATTGCCAAGGGCGGCGCAAGGCAGCGGTGCAATATGCGCTTTTGCGCGACACATTGTCGCAGTTGGTCGCACCGGTGTTGCCACCGGTTCCACAATGGCGTGCAGACGTTGATGATGTTGTCGATCAATTTTGTTCAGCCTTGCCAACCCTATATGACCAATTGATGGATGATGCCAAAGCGACCTTGAATTTTGACCCAGCCTCTGAAAGTTTGGAAGAAGTGATTACCACTTACCCCGGGTTTTATGCGGTGGCAACCTATCGCACGGCGCATCAGATGGTCAAATTAGGCGTGCCATTGTTGCCGCGCATGTTAACCGAATATGCCCACGGCAAAACCGGCATCGATATTCATCCGGCAGCCACAATTGGGCATTCGTTTTTTATCGATCATGGCACCGGGTTGGTCATTGGCGCAACCAGTGTCATTGGCGATAATGTCAAAATTTATCAAGGGGTCACGCTAGGGGCGCTACAAGTCGAGAAGTCGCTGGCCGAGACCAAGCGTCACCCAACGATTGAAGACAACGTCATTATCTATGCCAACGCCACCATTTTGGGTGGGCAAACGGTGATCGGGCATGACTCGGTCATTGGCGGGAATGTGTGGCTGACCGATAGCCTGCCGCCCTATTCGATTGTTTATCACCAAGCCAAAGTAAGTGTGCGCAACAAACAAGAGGCTGGGGTATTAAATTGGGTTATTTAAATGAGTGGGAAATGGGAAGTGGAAAGTGCAAAGTGCAAAGTAGAGAGGGCAACTTTTTATTTTGCACTTTCCACTTTCCACTCATTTTGCACTTTGCACTTTTTACTTTCCACTAAAAAAAGAAATGAAAGCAAATAATATTTTAGAAACCATCGGCAATACGCCACATGTGCGGGTGAACCGCTTGTATCCACAAGGTTATGAAGTGTGGGTGAAACTTGAACGCGCCAATCCGGGCGGCAGTATTAAAGATCGTATTGGTTTAGCCATGATCGAAGATGCCGAAAATCGCGGCGTGCTCAAGGCCGGGACCGTCATCATTGAACCGACCAGCGGCAACACTGGCATTGGTTTGGCAATGGTGGCAGCAGTCAAAGGTTATAAGATTATCTTGACCATGCCCGAAAGCATGAGCATTGAGCGCCGCCGTTTGTTGGCGGCATATGGGGCCGAATTAGTCTTGACCCCGCGTGAAAAAGGCATGAAGGGCGCAATTGCGCGAGCACAAGAATTAGCCGCTGAAAATCCGAATTCATGGATTCCGCAACAATTTGAGAATGGTTCAAACCCCGATATTCACGCCAGAACCACTGCCCTTGAAATCTTAAATGATTTCCCCGAAGGGCTTGATGTGCTTATCACCGGTGTTGGCACGGGTGGGCATATTACCGGTGTGGCACGGGTGCTAAAGCAACATTTCCCCGATCTCAAAGTATTTGCGGTTGAGCCAGTGGCCTCGCCCGTCATCAGCGGCGGTAGTCCTGCCCCGCATCCGATCCAAGGCATTGGGGCTGGGTTTATCCCCAAGAACCTTGACATGGCGTTGTTGGATGGGGTGATTCAGATCAGCAAAGATGAAGCCTTTGCCTATGCTCGGCGTGCCGTGACCGAAGAAGGCATCTTCTGCGGCATTTCGTCAGGGGCATCTTTGGCCGCTGTCGCCAAAAAATTGCCCGAACTTGCCTCTGGGGCGCGTGTGCTGACCTTTAACTACGACACTGGCGAGCGTTATCTCTCGGTCGAAGGGCTGTTTTAAGGAGTAGTCACGAGTCACGTGTCACGAGTCATAACTCGTGACTCATGACTTGTGACTATCCTCAATCCCCAATCTTTTATTTGATGACAGGGGCGCTGGTCGTAAAATAAGGCCAATTGCCAAGGCCGATTTCACCATCTAACCCAAAAGCTACGCTTTTGGGTTAGATGGTGAAATCGGCACTGGAGTTTGGCAGTTTCAGAGGTCAAAAAAAGAAAGGGAGAAAGCTAACGGAAGTAAAGTAAGGGGTATGAAAGACACA
>CAMDWA010000104.1 GCA_945877855.1 Thermoflexus hugenholtzii JAD2
GTGAGCTATGAGCCATGAGCTTTGAGTCATAGCTCACGGCTCACGGCTCATGGCTCATAGCTCACGGCTCATGGCTCATGGCTCGCCCACTCATTTATACAGATTTTGCTCGCGGATGTAGTCGGCTACGTCGTGGGTGACAACATAGCGCAAGGGCAATTTTTCGCGGGCGCGGCGTTGTAAATCATGCGAGGCTAAATCGGTCAGTGGCGTATCGACCCATTCGATACGCTGCCCAATCCCCGGCAGCTTTGCTTCTAGATCAGCCAAATCGGGAATATAGCGCGGGCGATGGGCTACCCCAAAACGTGCAATTTCTAATAGTCGGCGCGGTCGCTGCCAATGTGGCAAATCGATCAATGAGTCGGCCCCGACAATAAACGAAAATTCATGTTGCGGGTATTTTTGCAGCAAAATCTCGAACAAATCGACGGTGTAATGCGGGGCTGGGCGTTCCACATCTACCAAGCAAATCTCAAAATTAAGATTGCCACCCATCGCCAGCTTAGTCATATTGACCCGATGATGTGCCAATGAAACCCGACTGCCCTCTTTATGGGGCGGCTGACCCACTGGGGTGAACCAAACGCGATCTAACTTAAGTTGTGCGTGGGCCTGATCTGCAATGACCAAATGCCCAATATGCGGCGGGTCAAATGTGCCGCCCAAAATACCAATTCTCATGTGTTGTATTACGATGTTTAGGAAGTAAAAAGTGTAAAGTGCAAAGTAGAGAGTAACTTTGCACTTTGCACTTTACACTTTTTATTTCTTTTTTAAGTTTAATTCGAGAAAGGCAAGTAATTCTTTCCAAGCAGTTCCGGCTGGCCCGGCTTGGCTGATGTTTTCGCTATTTAAAAAGGCATGACCAACCCCCGGGTAAACCGTCACTTGGTTTTTAATGCCTTTGGTCTCGAGCGCCGTCTTAAATGCGCCGGCTTGTTCGGGTGATGGCGCGCGATCTTGTTCACCAAAAATGCCCAGCACCGGCCCTTTTAGCGCCCCTAACTCATTGGCGTTGGTAACAAGACTGCCATAAAACACAACTGTTGCCGCATAATTGGGATTAGCGATGCCTTGGCGCAATGAATGCCCGCCCCCAAAACAAAAGCCCATTACGCCAATGCGTTTAGAATCAACCTCAGGTTGAGCCGCAAGATATTTGTAACCAGCATCAAGATCAGCCTGAATTTGTTCGCCTGGGGTCGATGAAAGCAAGTAAATAGCCCGTATCAGAGATTCGGTAGTTGCATCGCGATAAGCATCAACGGCCAGAACCACATACCCTTCGGCAGCCAACTTATTAGCCTTGGCTACAATATCGGCATTCAACCCATAAAATCCATGGATCATCAGCATGGCGGGGTGTGGCCCAGCCGAATTGGGCTTGGCAATATAAGCTCGCAAAGGAACACTATTGGCGCCTGTATAGGTGACATTGGTAAATTGTGCGGCGCTACGCCCCGAAAAAAGCGCGTCATATCCAATCAAACCAGCAATACCCAAAACCAACACCAGCACAATGCCAAGCAAAACCAACAAAATACGTTTCATTATTTTCATAGGCTGGATTATAGGTTAGTCGATAGCCAACGACTAATTAGCCAGAATGAATGAATGAATGAGTGAATGGGTGAATGGGTGATTATTAAATTAAATCACTCATTCACTCATTCACCCATTCACTCATTTCCCCTACTGCGCCGGTGGCACAAAACCGCCGGTGCGTGGCGGGGGCACTTGCCCGTTGTTAAAAAAGCCATAGGCCGCACGCGCCACATCATTCATAATCGGTACAGTCGTGCCCCAATCTAATTTGTTGGCGCTGCTCAACACCACCACCAATACATAATCGCCACCCGGCGAGCGCACAATGGCGGCATCGCCATGGTTATAGTCATCCCACGATTGACGATGCAACACCGTTGTATTGGGCAAAGCCAAATCGAGTAACCCAACCACCTTATTTTGCCCGACAAGCTCTAAAATTTGCTCACACTGGGCATTATTTAACTTGCCGCCAAAAACAACCGAAAAGCTGCCCACATTTTTGCGACATTGATCGAGCGATTCAAGCAAGGCCCCCATATCAATCACGGTGCTCTGCGCATTCGTATCGAGCGAAGGCTTCAGCCCTGCGGCGGCATTGGCCGGTGTCACAATAAATACAGGCGTAAGTTGTTGGTTAAATGGCTGGGCCATAAACGTGTTTTTTAGCCCAATCCGGCGAAACATATCATTAAATTGGACCAAACCCGCGCCAACATCGCCATTCCCCAGCTTTTTTAACACCTCATCGCCAACCGCCCTGTTATCGGTCGTAATCACTTCGACCAATTGGGCGCGTATTTCAGGGGTTAAGTTATCACCCAAACTTCGATACGCCTCGACCAAAAAGGCTAATTTGAGCCAACCCCGCGCCGACACAGCCGCATTGCCATTTAAGACAAATTCTTGCCCACTGCGCAAATCTTTAATATAGATCCCGACTCCATTTGACACATCGGCCTTAATAAAGGCGGCCACCCGATTTTGCACCAGATCGGCCAAAATCGTTGTCGAAGCGCGGCTTGCGGGCACAATATCAACAGGTAGGTCAACAGTGCGATTGTTGATGGAGACCAAAGCCGCCACAACTTGCTGCGTTGCCATTGCGACATCCATCATCTGCCCATCACGAGTTTGGCTAATGCTTAATTTTGCGGCATCGGCTTTGGCATCTTGCGGGGTACGGTCATATTGTTTTGAAATTGACCCCAAAAGTGTGCTCAACTTTGCATCTGAATAAAGAAACGGCAAGTCAAGACGCTGCGGGGCAATATTGCCCATTAACCAAGCCGGAAAACGCCCTATACCGCGCTGCTGATCGATTAATTGATCTAATTGCAAACGTAATACCACTGGGTTAACCGAAAACTCGAGCATCTCAGGGGTGACAGGGATGGTCTCGTTTTGATAACGCAAAATAATGGGTTGTTGCAATACGTTGGCGGTGCGAGAAACCGCTTCACTAACGCTAAGACCGCCAACATTAACTTCACCAATAGCCACAGTGGGTGGCAGCAAAGTGCGCGATTGGTTAAATTGCACATATTTAACCAACAACCAACCTAATCCAACAACACAGAACAGCCCAATGAGTGGGCCAATCATGGATCGTAATGTGAGTTTTTGTTTCTTCCGCGCTACAGGCTTCATCGATTTTACAAATTTTAACAGGTAGAATCGGGCTTGTAAAACAAATCACTTGGAGTTAATTTAAATCATGGACGCAAAAGAAAGCAGCCTACAACTAATCAACCGATTCGATGCCTCAAAAGCCAAAGGCGTAAATGCCATTATTCAAATTAAGGCAACCGGCGAAGGCAACAACACCCATGCCATCATTATTAAAGATGGAAAAGCTGAAGTCGTTGATGGCATTGTCGATACCCCCAATGCCACCATTGATGTAAGTGCCCAAGATTGGGTTGCAATTAACAACGGCGACCTCGACCCAACGATGGCCTTTATGAGCGGCAAATTGCGCATCGGGGGCGACATGGGTCTGATGATGCGCTTCCAAACCATTTTTGGTGTATAAAATGCAGTAGAAAATTGTAGAGTCTAGCGCGAGGGTTAAAACCCCGCGCTGGGCATACAAAGACCGCCTTCGCGATCTAAATTCTTAGCCACTACACATTAAATTTGTAGCCGCGCCCGGGCACGGTGTGAATATGTTGCGGGGTAGCCGGATTTGGCTCGATCTTTTCACGCAATCGGCGCACCAATTGTGCTAGGCTGTCGTCGCGCACACCCGCCATAAAGGCCTTATCTTCTGACCATACCGCCCGAATAATGTCATCTTTTTGACACACCTGATTCGGGTTAGCCTGAAAATAATCGAGCAGGGCCGCCTCTTTGGCCGTAAGCTGCGAAGTATCAAACCGCGCTGCCGATTCGGCGTTTTGTGCCGGGCGTTTTAATAGGGGATGCGCATCTAACCCACATAAACGCACCTCTTCGGGCGTGGGTTGGTCGGCCCAAAATTCTTGCACCCGTTGTTGCACTGCTGGGTGCATTAGCAAAGCTTGCAATTGCAAAGCGGCCCCACCCGCATAAGCCTCAGCAATGGCCTTGAGCAACGATGGATAATGACGCGAAAACGACAGCATTTGCTCAGTGATCTCACTCCCCCAAACCTGTTCGCGGCGGGCGGCAAAACGCTGCACATTCCAACGGGCATCGCTTTCGCTTAACGCCCCCAGCCAAATGGTGTTGGCATAAAACAACTCGGCCAATTCAGAATGGCTTTTGAGCGCATGACGCATCGAAAGCACATAAGTCAGCTTAAATTTGTGGGCATCACGCAAGGCGCGTAACGGGTTGGCAATGGCTAGATTTTCATCGCCAAAAACGTCAAACCGATCAAACAATAATGTTAAACGTGGGTGTTGGGTCAAATAGCTTGAAACCGCAGCATCCAACGCATCGAACGAATCGGCGGCAGCCATACTTTGGCTAGGGTCGATCACGCGGCGAATGAGGTTAAGCAAGGCCTCGATGTTGCGCTGCCCTAGACGGTTGCAATCGATCAACACAATCGGGTGGGTTGAATTTGAAACCCGATTTGCCAAAAAGCCAAGCACGTTGCTCTTGCCCGCGCCGCTCAATCCCAACAATGCCACACAATCGCCCGCCCGCGTGGCACGCACAATCGTTTGCACTTCGCGCTCGCGATAACTAACCGGATACTCATCCCAAACTGACATAACGTCAGTTATACCGCATTTTCAATAATCAAAGTAGCGGTGTAAAGGTTGAATTGGATTTTTTTGCCTGCGATTGGGGTCGGCGACAACGAATTGAGCTTAACAACGTAAGCGCTAGGCATCCCAACTTTGCCCTTCATGCCCGAAATAACAACGGTATTGGGGCCTTTGTTTGTATTGAGCGTTACAATTTTGCTGCGAGTGCCCACCTGAAAACACAAAATAACTTGGGCATTGCCCGCAAAAATACATTGAACATCAGCGGGGCATCGGGTGTCATTACACACATTCACCAACGTTATTTTCATGCCTCGATCACGGGTCCAGCCCGATTTTCGCATTCTTACCCCAAATTCAATTTGTGAGGGCACTTCTGCATTAGCAACTTGAGCCTGCTCACTTGCCATTGCCAAATTCATATGCATTGCAAATGGGCTAAATACGGCTAAGCTCGCTAATGATTTAATCAATAATCGTCGGTTCATAACGGCATTGTAGCCATACAAAAAACAGCGTCAAGGGCGATTAAAAATAGGGTTTTGCGCTTATTGATGCATACACCATACTCAGGGCTGTTTCCATGTGTCAGTATCTATGTTTGCATCAAGTCTAATCGCAATCATATTGAAGTTTAAATCAATCTTGCCCATGTCACATTAGCAGATACAGACAAGTTTTCGCCAAACCCGAACCAGCAGTATTGCGATATTATATATATTACAAGATCCCTCGCTTCGTGTCTAGATGACGGGCTACATTTTTCTTCGCACAAAATAACACCTTCGCCAATATATTTTTTGATCGGGAATGCCCCTAAATTTACGAGAAGCGTTGGGATGTCGAGTCTTTAGCCGGTTACTGACCCAAAAGCCTAAGGCTATAAATATAGGCTTTGACCGAGTTAGTAACCGGCTAAAGCCTCGACATCCTGGTTCTCTTCCCTATCGAAATTAAGCGCACAAAATGTATTTTGGGGCAAGAAATAAAACTTGGCGAGGGTGTTGACAAAAATTATTGTATAAAAATGAAGGGCCGATTTCACGATCGATGTTCACTTGCGGTTTATACACCACCATACACCAACTGGGTAACCAACCATTTTTGCAATATCGCCCACCACCCGAATAATGGGGATAAGTACAAGTGCCTTTATTTTCTCTGTAACGGCAAGTGTGGGCCATTGTGACAAGTGGGTTAATCGCAACAACGGGGTTTTAATGTAAGCCAATCCTCCCACCAATAGCCCAAGCCATAGCCATGGGGTAAGCCCAATCCCCCCTAATATAAACGCTGGCAGCCCAATTAAATAAACTGCATAACGAATGAGGTGACGTTTAAGCCACAAATTGGCTTTGCCATCACCCCGCGCATACAAGTAATATTGCTTATAAAATGAGCGCAATGAGCCGCGTGGCCTAAAATAAACAATCGCGTTAGGCGCAAACGAAAAGCCGCCACATTGCGCCCGAATTGCAAAATCAAATAATAAATCTTCGCAATAATCCAACCATTCAGGATAGCCTTTTACTTGTGCCCATGCCGTTTTAAGAAACGCCACAGAACGTGATGAGGGCAAAAATGTTGCCGCATTAATTTCATTTAATGTAGGTAAAACCGTAGCACTCATAGCAATTTCAAATGTATTATGCGCATCTGGCAAAAAGAAACCAGCAGTAGCCGACAATAAATGTGTGTTATTTTTGGCCTCAAGCCGCAAATCCTTGGTCAACTCATCAAGCCAATGAGAATCGAGCCTCACACCGGCATCACTGCACGCAATAATAGGGCCTTGTGCCGCCATGATCGCAATATTACGCCCACGTGAAATATTTGCACCCATTTCAAGCAAAATATGCAAACAAAACCGTTGTTTTTGTTGCTCAGCATACAAAATTGCTAAGGTATTATCGCTACTGCCACCATCACAAATCACCACTTCATCTGGTTTGCGGGTTTGCATGGCGATACTATCAAGCAAGGCAGGTAAACTTTGGGCTTCGTTTAAGACGGTAAATATTAACGAGATCAATGCAATAACGATTATATTTGAGTTGAGATTCAAAAACGCATCGTGTTATGCATGGTGCAATCTCACTTAGCAATTTATTAGCCCATCTTTGATGGCTTTTTACAACCAATTTTGCAGATTTGCAATAGATTACAAACAAGGCCGCCGACAACATGCCCCCATTATTTTAGGCTTTAACATCAATAAATTAAGTCAACTGCACCATTCGCTAAACAGCATGTGTATAATGTCGGTAATCTTAATAAAAGTGTCTGAGGAAAAGTCCACCTGTGAGTATCACCAATATAGTTGCCCCCAAAAATAATAACGCTGCCGCCGAAAGCGGCCAAAGTTTTGCCGAATTGCTAGGCGAGAATCTCGCGGGGGGCAGTAATTTTGATCCACCCAAGCTGAACCAGATGATTTCTGGGCGGATCACGTCATTAAGTGACCGAGAAATTCTGGTAGATATCGGTGCAAAATCTGAGGGCATCGTCTCTGGTAAAGAGATTGATGCATTACCGAAAGATTTCCGTGTCGCCATGGAAGTGGGACATGAAGTGTATGCCTATGTTGTCTCGCCTGAAGATCACAATGGCAATGTTGTCCTCTCAATTGCCCGTGCAATCAACGAGCGTGACTGGCTATTGGCTGAAGAACTTCGCGAGAAGAATGAAGCCTATGAAAGCATGATTGCTGGTTTCAACAAAGGCGGTTTAATCATTAAGGTCGGTCGTTTACGTGGTTTCGTGCCAGCCTCACAATTAAGCCTGACCCACAGTCGTCTCATTGGCGATGAAAGCCAGCCACCTGAGCAGCGCTTCCAGAAGTTGGTGGGTCGCAAGACTTTGGTCAAAGTGATTGAAGCTGACCGCGAGCGCAACCGCTTAATTTTAAGTGAGCGTGCCGCATCCAAAGAGATTCGTGCCAAAGAACGCGAGAAGCTCTTCACAGATATCGCCAATGGTCAAGTCCTCGAAGGCGAAGTAATTGGGGTGAAGGATTTCGGTGTATTCATTGACCTCGGTGGCGCCGATGGCATGGTGCATTTATCTGAAGTGTCACATCAGCGCATTAAGCACCCCAGCGAAGCTGTAAAAGAAGGCGACAAGGTCAAAGTCAAAGTATTGAGCGTTGACAAAGATGGCGGTCGTATTGCCTTGAGCATTAAGGCTTTGATGTCTGATCCTTGGTCACAGGTCGAAAAGAAATACAAGCCCGGTCAATTGGTTGAAGCCGAAATCGTCAAAACACATCCCAAGCATGGCGCATTTGCCAAACTAAAAGATGATTCTGCGATTGAAGGCCTCGTGCCAATGTCGGAATTGTCGGACAAGCAAATTGCAAACCCACGCGAAGTTGTGAAAGAAGGGCAACAAGTTGTGTTGCGTGTCATTCGTGTTGAGCCAGATCAAAAACGCATTGCCTTAAGTCTGAAGCGTGTCGGTTGGTCAGAATATGCTGACAGCGATTGGCAGCCAGAAGAAAGCAATTAGCTTATTTTGTGCTAGCGCTCATATTGTATGACTACAATATCTCGCATTGCACATTGCAGCTGAAGTCAATGACCGTCAGGTGCGAGTTCGCACCTGACGGTTTTTTTTAATTTATGCTTTGCAGCTTCTCAATAATTGGGGCGTGTCCCCAAACACAAAGCAATAGTGAGTTCGATGAAAATTTGTTTTAATTGTCATTGTTTATTGAGAAGCTACTATGCTTTCGTAAAACAGCCTAAAAAATAATACTAATCTTACATTCGTATACTACGTTTAGCGATCAATGGCGAGGCATAAAAATACTACGTCATGCTTATTGTAGAATTGTAAGATTAGATATATTTTTATCTGATTTGCGAATAGAAATATTAACTTGAGGTGTTAGTTGGCTAATTCATCCAAAGACAAATGGACGCAGCGCGCCCGCAAAGTAATGATGCTTGCAAAAGAAGAAGCAGAGCGTCTATCCCATAATTACATCGGTACTGAGCATCTATTATTGGGGCTTGTGCGCGAAGAAAATGGCGTGCCAAGCAAGGTTTTGCGCCAACTCGGTGCCAATCCAGAACGTATTTCAGAGCTTGTTGAAAAAATGACTGGTGCAGGTCGTCGGTCGATGACGGCAAATCTGGAGCTAACCCCCCGCACAAAACAGGTACTTGAATATGCGATTGAAGAAGCTAAAAAGCTAGGTGGGGCTTATATTGGCGCTGAGCATTTGTTGCTGGGCTTAATTCGCCAAACCGACGGGGTCGCAATCGATGTTATTAACCGCATGGGCATCACCCCAGACCGCATTCGCCGTGAAACATTGCGAGCGATCCAAGCCGAGAAAAATGAAGCTGCAGGCGGAAGCACAGAACAACCGAAACCAAAGAGCAAAGATGCCCTTCCCGCCGGTGCAAGCGCGCCATCCCCAACCCAAAAAGATCGCCCCAAGACCCCAGCCTTGGATCAAATGGCGCGTGATTTGACAGCTTTGGCCGAACAAGGCAAATTAGACCCAGTAATAGGTCGCCAAACTGAAATTGAGCGCGTCATTCAAATTTTGTCGCGTCGCACCAAAAACAACCCGTCGATCATTGGCGAACCCGGTGTCGGTAAAACGGCCGTGGTTGAAGGGTTGGCCCAACGGATTGTCGATGGTCAAGTACCCGAAATTTTGATGGGCCGCCGTGTGATGCAACTTGATGTTGGCTCATTGGTGGCTGGCACCATGTATCGTGGGCAATTTGAAGAACGCCTCAAGAAAATTATGGAAGAGGTGCGCAGCAGCCATATGATTTTGTTTATTGATGAATTTCATATGTTGGTGGGCGCAGGGGCGGCTGGTAGCAGTGTCGATGCAGCCAATATTTTAAAGCCAGCGTTGGCACGCGGTGAATTGCAATGTATTGGGGCCACAACCCTCAATGAATATCGCCAACATATTGAAAGCGACGCAGCGCTTGAGCGACGCTTTCAACCCATCTATGTTGAAGAACCTACCCCAGACCAAGCGTTAGAAATTTTGCGTGGGGTGCGTAGCACCTACGAAAATCATCATCAATTGCGCATTTCTGATGATGCCTTACAAGCTGCGGTCAAATTGGGCACGCGCTATGTCACCGAGCGTTATTTGCCAGATAAGGCCATTGACCTAATTGATGAAACCTCGGCACGGGTGCGCATGTATAAATCAACGCATTCGGTGAATTTGCAGAAAATATTTAAAGAGCTGCGCGATGTGCAAAAGAAGCGTGATAAGGCGATGGGCGATTCGCGCTATGAAGATGCAGCGGCCTTACGAGAAGAAGAAGCAACGCTCGAAGATACCATTAACACGATGCGTGCAAATTATGACCCTACGACCGAAGGGCCAGTGGTCAACCCTGAAGACATTGCAGAAGTCGTGGCAATGTGGACGGGTATTCCTGTCACACGGATTGCAGGCAGTGAAACCGAACGCTTACTTAAACTCGAAGAAAATTTAAGACAGCGTGTCGTCGGCCAAACTGAGGCAATTAATGCCTTAGCAAAATCGATGCGCCGTGCACGAGTTGGCTTAAAAGATCCAAAACGCCCAGTCGGTTCTTTCATTTTCCTCGGCCCAACTGGGGTTGGTAAGACAGAATTAACCAAGGCTTTAGCCGAATGTGTATTTGGCAATGAAGATGCATTGATGGTGTTAGACATGAGCGAATTCATGGAACGCCATACGGTTGCACGCTTGGTGGGGGCGCCACCGGGTTATGTGGGTTACGAAGATGCCGGGCAATTGACCGAAGCCATTCGCCGCCGCCCATACACAATTGTGGTCTTTGATGAAATTGAAAAAGCCCATCCAGATGTCTTCAATATGTTATTGCAGATCATGGAAGAGGGGCGCTTAAGTGATGCACGCGGTCGCAAGGTCGATTTCCGCAACACCATCATTATCATGACCAGCAATGTAGGCGCTGACATGATTAAAAAAGACGTTAAGTTAGGTTTTGCCATCAAAAAAGATGAGATTACGAGCGACCAACGTAATTATGATGAGCTGAAAGACAAATTGATGTCACAACTCAAGCGCATGTTCCGCCCTGAGTTTTTGAATCGAATTGACGCAACGATCGTATTCCACCCATTGACCAAAGATCAAATTGGGCAAATTGTGTCGCTTGAAATTAATAAGGTGCAAAAGCGTTTGGCTGATAATAATATTCAATTGGAATTAACCGAACCCGCACGCACGCATCTGGCCGATAAAGGTTATAACCCAGAAATGGGGGCACGCCCGCTACGCCGCCTCATTCAAAACGAGGTCGAAGAAGTGTTGTCAGATGGTTTGCTGGCTGGCACTTATGTCGATAATTCACGCATTTTGATTGATGCATTAGACGGCAAATTAACGTTTACAACGGTTAACGAAGTCAGTGGGTCTGCCGATGATGTTGAAATTAAAGAAGTGGTGGCTGCACCTTTACTGCTAGGTGAAGCAAGCACTAGCGACTTACAATTATTGGCCGAAGGAATGAGCAACTAAACGCAAAACCAATAAATTAACATCGACTGTTTAACAATTGCGGCGGGTATACATCGGCAAAACCGATGTATACCCGCCGCTGTTTTTCGTATAATTAACGCATGCGCAGCATCCAAAGCATCGCCAATGATTTAAATCGTCAATTTACCAGCCAACTAGTACACGAAAAATATCCAAACGCTACACCGATTAGCATTATTATTACCCATTATGCCCGTCCTTCATTTATTCAGCGGGCAGAAAAAGCCGGTCATATTGTGGTTCAAAGCTACGAGTGGTAATGTTCAGATCACACCTATTTTTATTCTACCTTGCGCACACGTGTGCGCAAGGTAGAATATGAATAATTATTGCGTATGTATCATCTCAAAAAACAGAGGATGTAAAAATCACTATCCCCCTATCCCAGTGGGGATGAGGGATAGTAATTTCGGCAGTAGGTCCTTTTAAATCGTCTCTGATTATTGAGAAGATAGCATAAAATCAACTAAATGAGCACCCCACTTCTCAATTTTATTAATGGCGCATGGGCGCAATCGAGCACAAGCAATGTGCTAAATGTAAACAACCCCGCAACAGCACAAGTCATTGCACAAGTGCCAATATCGCCAGCCAGCGAGGTTGACGCGGCAGCCCAAGCTGCCCAAACCGCATTTAAGGAATGGCGGCGTGTGCCAGTCACCGACCGTATTCAATACCTTTTTCGGCTCAAACAATTGCTCGAAGACAATATTGACGACATTGCCAAAACAATCACCAACGAATGTGGCAAAACCTATGCCGAAAGTGTGGCAGAAATGCGACGCGGCATCGAAAATGTCGAAAATTCATGCGGTGCCCCAACCCAAATGCAAGGGTTATTTAGCGAAGACATTGCACGTGGCATCGACGAATTTATGATTCGGCAACCGCTCGGCGTTGTGGCAGCCATTACCCCCTTTAACTTCCCGGGGATGATTCCATTGTGGTTTTTGCCTTATGCGGTGGCGACCGGCAACTGCTTTATTCTAAAGCCGAGCGAAAAAGTGCCCTTAACCTCACAAAAGCTATTTCAACTGATTGAAAAAGCAGGTTTCCCAAAAGGAGTATTGCAGGTCGTAAATGGGTCAAAAGAGACAGTTGATGCGATTCTCGATCACCCACTCATTCGCGCCATTAGTTTTGTGGGCAGCACCCCAGTGGCACGTTATGTCTATAGCCGCGCTACTGCCAACGGCAAGCGTGCCCAATGCCAAGGCGGCGCCAAAAACCCGGTGGTGATTATGCCCGATTGTGATCTTGAAATGACCACAAAAATCATCGCCGATTCGGCCTTTGGCTGCGCTGGGCAACGCTGTTTGGCTGCATCGGTAGCCATTACGGTTGGCGATGCCAAAAATTCATTTACCGAGCACATTGCCGATATTGCGGCCAGCCGAAAAGTGGGTTATGGGCTTGACAGTGCCACCGAAATGGGGCCAGTGATCTCGGCAGATAGCAAAAACCGCATCAACCATATTGTAAATGGCGGTTTGGCCAATGGGGCTGCGCATATGTTGGTGAATGGACTAGATCGCACTGTTGGCGGCTACGCAGATGGCTTTTTTGTATTCCCGACTGTGCTCGACCAAGTAAACCCCAAAAGCGAACTGGCGACAACCGAAATATTTGGGCCTGTATTAAGTTTGATGCACGCCAATACAGTCGAGGAAGCGATTGCGATGGTAAATGACCGCACAGTAGGTAATATGGCGTGTTTATTCACCTCATCGGGCACAGCGGCACGGCAATTCCGCAACGAAGTTACGTCGGGCAATGTCGGCATCAATGTTGGTATTGCTGCGCCGATGGCATTTTTCCCATTCAGCGGTTGGCGTGATAGCTTCTTTGGGGATCTACACGCGCAAGGGCATCATGCCATTGAGTTTTATACCGAAACCAAAGTCGTGGTTGAGCGTTGGCCAAAAGAGTGGAGCCGGAAGTTTTAAGCGGGAGAACCAAGAATCAAGAGCCAAGAACCAAGACAGAAGTAATTGCGTCTTGGTTCTTGGCTCTTGATTCTTGATTCTTAGTTCTTGGCTCTTATACAATACGCCATTATGTCATTATCTGCACAAGAAGTCATTCGTCTCAATAAAGAATACACGCTTTTCGAGTGGAACCCACAAGGCAACTATATCCCATTGCCGATTGATCACGCCAAAGGATCGTGTTTTTGGACAACAGATGGTAAGCGTTATCTCGATTTCAACTCACAATTGATGAGCGTAAATATTGGGCATGGTGATGAACGTGTCAATAACGCAATCAAGACCCAACTCGATAAGCTCAATTTCGCCAACCCCTATGCAGCCACCGAGCCGCGTGGCGTGTTGGGTGAATTGGTCGCAAAAATTACGCCGGGCAACCTCAAAAAGTCTTTTTTTACCTTAGGTGGCAGCGAAGCCAATGAAAATGCCATCAAAATTGCCAAAATGGTGAAAGGTGGGCATAAAATTTTGGCACGCTATCGCGGGTATCACGGCGGCACTGCCGCATCGATGGCGCTAACGGGCGACCCGCGCCGTTGGGCTGCCGAGCCATCCATCCCGGGCGTACATCGCATCCCCGACCCTTACTATTATCGCTGTCGCTTACCGATCTCCGAGGCCGAATTTATGCAGGAATGTCTTAATCAGACCGAAGACATTATTAAGTTTGAAGGCGCTAAAAACATTGCTGCCATGATTATGGAAACGGTCGTCGGCACAAACGGCATCATTATTCCAAGCAAAGAATATATGCAAGGCATTCGTTATTTGTGCGATAAATACGGCATTTTCTTGATTTTGGATGAAGTCATGTGTGGTTTTGGGCGCACCGGCAAATGGTTTGCCTGTGAGCATTTTGATGTGGTTCCCGATATGATGACGATGGCAAAAGGCCTGACCAGCAGCTATTTGCCATTGGGCGATTGTGTGGTAAGCGAAGAAATTGCCAGCTATTTTGATGACCATGTGCTCTATGCTGGCCTAACCTATGGCGGCCACGCAGTTAGCTGCGCTGCCGCTATTGCCGCCATTAACGTCATGATCGAAGATAATTTGGTTGAACGCGCCGCCGAAATGGGCACATTCTTAGCCGCCGAAGAGGACAAACTTAAGAGCAAGCACCCATCAGTGGGCGATGTGCGACACATTGGGCTGTTTACCATCTTTGAGTTGGTTAAAAATCGCACAACCAAAGAGCCATTGGCCCCCTATAACGCCAGCGGCAAAGAGATGGAAGTGATGAATATGATCAAGAAGTTTTTCAACGACAATGGCTTATTCACCTTTGTGCGTTGGAATAGTTTCTTTGTCAACCCACCCTTGTCGATCAGCAAAGAAGAATTGCTAGAGGGTTTGGCCATTGTCGATCAGGCACTGGATATTGCCGATGAGTTTGTGATTTGAGAAAGAGCCAAGAGCAAGATAAAATAAGAGAGAGACGCGCAATAGCGCGTCTCTCTTGCTTTATTTTAGAGGGTGTTTCTTAAATCAATTTCCACTTTTTTGTTAGCTAAAATCACGTGGTTTTATCAAATCAGAGCACATATTTAGACAAAATGAATGCCCAAATCCCTATCTCAGGGTTGTTATGGGGTGGCTTTGCCACCCCATAACAACCCTGAGCTAGGGATTTGGGAAAAAAGTTGTTTTAAGAAACAGTGTCTTAAGGCTATTTTAGGCCTGATAACCGCCAGTGTTTTTGGCTGTGCCACGTTCGTTGGTAATTTTGGCTTCATAGCCGCTAGCACGATAGACGGCAATGGGGTCAATAGGCACACCCATCTCTTGGCGAATGTGGGCTAAAAGCGGGCGCACATCGGTCTTGTAGGCGGCATTCAAAATTTCATGGGCACCCAACACATCCCCATCTTGTTGCACCACCCGCAACTTTGCACGATTCACAATCAATGCTTTGGCATAGGCTTCTTGGCAATTAATCACCGATACCAACATCGGCAACAGTTTGCCTTCAATATTGTGAGATTGATCGATC
>CAMDWA010000105.1 GCA_945877855.1 Thermoflexus hugenholtzii JAD2
CATATTCTGTGCTTACATCCTCCAACAAAATCTCAAATTCTTGCAATTGCAAACCGGTCATTACCAAGAACAATTTTGCACGTGTTTTAAGATTGCTATATCGACAGATCATTTCCCCTATTCTCCACTATTTGGAATGTAATCTACTATGTATCGTTTGGTGGCCTATTATTTGGCTTGGCTTGTAGCCGTGGCGGCGATTTTATCGGGGTTAGGGGTGATGTTGCTCGACCCTTACGCGCTATTATTTAGCACTGGCTTTTTTATGGCGCTGTGTTGGCTAAGCAACACTATTTTTGCAGCAGCGTTTAAGGTTCCGGTTAATGTTGAATCGGCGTATATTTCGGCGCTCATTTTGGCGCTTATCATTGCGCCGTTGTCGGGTTATGGCGATTTGGTGGCGATGGGTTGGGTGGCGGTGTTGGCGATGGCCTCGAAATATATGCTTGCGCCTTGGGGCAAACACATTTTCAACCCAATCGCGGTGGCTGTTGTCATCACCACCTTTGCCATTAACCAAACGGCCAGTTGGTGGGTTGGCACTGGGCCGATGTTACCATTTGTGCTGATCGGCGGCGTATTATTGGTGCGCAAATTGCGGCATGTGGGCATGGTGCTGAGCTTTTTGTTGGCAGCCACCCTCACCACGTTGGGTGTAAGCCTTTTTGAGGGCAGTCATCTCTTAAATTCGGTATCGGCGTTGTGGGTAGCCTCGCCATTATTGTTCTTTGGCTTTGCGATTTTGACTGAGCCATTGACAATGCCGCCCACTTTTCGGATGCAACTGGTTTATGGCGGCTTGGTCGGCATCTTATTTGCGCCCCAATTGCATCTTGGCACATTTTATTTCACCCCAGAGTTGGCGATTGTGCTCGGCAACCTTATGTCGTATGTTGTCAGCCCAAAGCATAAACTGGTGTTAGAAATCAAAGACAAAATTCACCTTGGCGCTGATTTGTGGGATTTTGTGTTTGAACCAAACCGCCCCTTGGCCTATCTGCCCGGGCAATATATGGAATGGACTTTGGGTCATGCCGACCCTGACATTCGTGGCAATCGCCGTTACTTCACCTTGGCGTCATCACCCACCGAAAAAACGCTGCGGCTAGGGGTTAAATTCCCACAAGATTTAAGCAATTTTAAACAAGCCATGCTCGATATGGGGCGTGGGGCCACAATCGTGGCGGCCCAATTGGCAGGCGACTTTACCTTGCCTCACGACCTCAGCCAACAATGTGTGTTGATTGCGGGGGGGATTGGCATCACCCCTTTTCGCAGCATGATTAAATATGCGCTCGATAAAGATGAGCGCCGCCCATTGACCTTGTTTTATGCAGCCCGCACCAGCGCCGAATTGGTGTATACCGATATTTTTGCGCAGGCACAACAGCAGTTAGGTCTCAAAACCATTTACACGTTAACCGACCCGACACAAGTCCCCATCGATTGGCGGGAGCGGGTTGGTTATCTCGATGCCAATGTCATCGCTGCCGAAGTGCCAGACTATGCCCATAGTCTGTTTTATTTGTCTGGCCCCAATGCAATGGTGTTGGCCTTTGAAGCCACTTTAATCGCAATGGGGGTGCAACACAGCCACATTCGCAAAGACTTTTTCCCCGGGTTTGCTTAAGAAAGTTATTTGCCAAAACAAGGCTGTGCAAAAGTCAACCCTTTGCTTACCCGGCATCTCCCCAAACGCGGAGATCCATAATGATGCAGGTAAAAAATGTGACAATCACATCAAATTTATGCCCGCCACGTTATGGATTCCCTCTTTCGAGGGAATGACGGTTTAAGCTGAGAGCTTAATTTAATGCTATTGCGCTTTCGCGGCAATGTCAAGGCGACTTTTGAACAGCCTTGTTCGCCAAAATCACCATTAATTCACCATTTATTTATGCTAAAATGTGTAACCGGTTACATGTGGTAGCGGTTACATATGACAAAAATTACAGCCCGGCAAATTGCCGCCCAAACCGGCGTATCGATTGCGACCGTGAGCCGCACCATTAACAATAATGGCTATGTGCATGCCGATGTGCGAGCGCGTATTGAGGCGGCGATGCGTGATTTGGGCTATTTGCCCAATCAAGCTGCTCGCAACTTAGCCACTGGGCGCACCCGCACTGTTGGTTTGGTGCTGCAAACCCTGCACAGCCCAGCTTTTGTCGATATGACTGAAGCCATTCAAATGACGCTGCGCGAAAAAGGTTATTTTTTGTTGATGTGCAACACCCAATTCAACCAACAAATCGAAACCGATTATTTGCGGCTGGTGCAGAGTGGCATGTTAGACGGCATGATTACGAATGCCATTAATGATACGGCGACAGAGATGCGGCAATTGGTGCAGCAAAATTACCCGATTGTGTTTATTAACCGCAGCCTAAGCGGCATTGAAGGGCAGCCCACTCGCACTGGTTTTGTGCAAATGGATTTGCAACACGCGACATTTTTGGCTACCGATTATTTGGCAGGGTTGGGGCATCGGCGCATTGGTGTAATGACGGGTGATATGCAATTGAGCACCCAGCAGCGCCGTTTGGGCGGCTACCGCGAGGCGCTACAGGCAAGGGGAATTGAATTTGACCCGCTTTTGGTGCGGGCTGTGGCGGTAAATCGGCATGAAGCGGTTGAAGCTGGCCAACTGGCCCCTAAAAATGCCAATGCTTTGCATGAAGCGACGGTGCAAGCAACTGGCGAATTTTTAACCGCAATACCCGATGTTAGCGCCCTGATTGTGATTTATCACACCATGTTGCCGGGCGTATTGCAGGCCATTCGCCAAATGGGGCGGCGTGTGCCCCATGATCTTTCGCTTATCGCGTTTAGTGACTTTCCAATGGCCCCATTCTTAGACCCACCATTAACGGTGGTGGCGCAACCCAGCACCGAAATGGGACACAAGGCCGCCGACATGCTAGTGGCCCTCATTGAACAACCATCACAACCCGCCCAACACGTATTGCTTAAGCCAGAGTTGATTGTGCGCCAAAGTTGTAAGCCTTACCCTTAAATATCAAGACGCGACCGTTCTCTGTTAATCCCTCTGAATGAATATGCTGATTCCCCCCAACACGATTCGTTCAGAGGGATTAGGAGAGAACAATCTTTCTTTCACTAAGATTTGGAGTTAATATGAGAAATAAAAGTATCACCACCTTGATGGCGGCCATGCTGTTAACGGCATGTGCCCAAGCCACCGCGCCAAGCGCCGCCCCGAGCGCCAATAACGCCGCCAAACCAGCGGCTCAAACGGCTGATCAACCGCAAAAAGGCGGCACGGCCATCATTGTCATCGACACCGACCCCACCACCCTGAATGGTGGCATCACCACCGAAGCAGTAGCAGGGCAAGTGACCGCCAAAATATTTAGTGCGTTGGTTTACCTCGATAAAGATTATGCGCCACAACCCCAATTGGCCGAAAAATGGGATGTATCGCCCGATGGCAAAATGTATACGTTTAAATTGCGCAGCGGCGTTACTTTTCACGATGGCAAACCTCTGACCAGCGCCGATGTGAAATTTACCTATGAAGAGGTGTTGGGCAAATATCACCCCCGCACCCAAAACCTTGTCAAGCAACGGCTTGAGACGATTGAAACCCCTGATGCTACGACCGTGATTTTTAAGCTCAAAGATGCCTACGCGCCTTTCCTCATTCAACAAACCGTGTTTGAGGCCCCCATTTTGCCCAAGCACTTATATGAAGGCAAAGATGTGCTAAAGAATGAGGTTAATGCCAAGCCCATTGGCAGCGGCCCGTTTAAATTTGGCGAATGGAATCGTGGTCAAAGCATCACACTGGTGCGTAACCCCGCTTATTTTGAAAAAGACCTGCCTCATCTCGATGGGATTAAATTTCAAATGATCCCCGAAGCGCAAAACCGCGCAGTGGCGCTTGAATTGGGCGAAGCCGATTTCATTGGCGATTTTTATACCCCCAAGACCGATGTGCCACGTTTGGCCAAAAATGAGAAGTTGGTGCAACGTCGCGGCAGTGTCATCCCCGCCATTTACTTCATTATGATCAATACGCAATCGCCCGCCTTTAAAACGGCTGAAGCACGTCAAGCGCTGGCCTTTGCCATTGACCGCAATCGCATGGTGCAGCAAGCCGCTGGCGGTATTGGTCGCCCCGGGCGTTACCCATTTGGCGATGGCTTTAAGTGGCTGTTGACTGAAAACGCTGATTATGACAAACTTTACCCACGTGATATTAATAAAGCCAAAGCGTTATTGACAACAGCGGGTGTCACCCCGGGCAAATTGCGCCTCGCATACGATTCATCGCGCCCCCAAATGATTGCGGGCGGGCAAATTATTCGCGAAAACCTAAAAGAAATTGGGTTTGATGTTGAGCTTTTGCCGATGGAACGCACCGTAATGGTGCAAAAGGTGTTTGCCGACCGCGAATTTGATATCACCATGCAATCCTTTGTCAGCAGTGGCGACCCAGCGATTGGTTATCATCGTTTGTATCAAACCAACAACACCAAAAATCAATTCACCAACGCCACCGGCTACTCAAATGCCACCGTCGATGATTTGATGAACAAGGCCGCCGCCACCCCAAACCGTGACGAACGCGCCAAACTGTATAAGCAAATGCAAGAAATTGTGGTGAAAGATTTGCCCAGTATCGTGCTATTTGATGACGAAGCCGTTGACACCGCCTCAAAGAAGTTGGGCGGGGTCTTCCCTGTGCTCGATGAGCGCGATGGCTGGCAATATGTGTGGTTAAAAAAATAGCTCCATTCGCAACTATAAAGCAAGTTTTCGCCGATGTCCCTATGTCCACCCCACTTATGGCGGGGTGGACATAGGGACATCGGCATTCGTTATATATATATAGCATTTTTGCAAGTTGATGCCTCATTTGATTCGATAATAGCGGCCTATGTTGCTCACTCAATTTCGCGCCCTATCCATGATCGATGCTGCAGGGGTGTTTTTGCTCACCAATATCCTGATTTTTTTATCGTCAATATTAGGGTGTTGGGCAATGGGACGGCTATTTCCGCGCCAGCGGTTATTTGATCATTGGGAGCCATTTTCGCCGATTGAATTGGGGGTAGCAATTACCGCCGTCCTCATTAATACGGCAGTATCGGTAGTGGGCTGGCTGTTTTGGCGGGCTGATCTGATCGAATTACGCGATAAATCAGTGTGGATGGGCGTAATTGATATGGGGTTAATGGTGCTGGCGATGGATTTGGGTATGTATTTTTTACATCGCATCGCACATCAACGTTGGCTATTTCCGCTCATCCACAAATTTCATCATCGTCACGAAGTCACCAACCCGATCAGTCTATTCGTTTTACACCCGTTAGAGGTCAGTGGTTTTGGGGCGTTGATGATTGTATTTTTGTTGCTATACCCCATTTCACCGCTAGGGCTAATCGGGTATTTGACCCTCAATGTCGTGTTTGGCACCTTGGGCCATAGCGGCGTCGAGCCTTTCCCCAGCGTATTACAACGCATTCCCCTGCTCAATTTAATGGGCACAAGCACTTTTCACGCTGAGCATCATGAACACCCACGTTACAACTATGGCTTTTATACCTTGGTGTGGGATCGTCTATTTGGCACACTTGACCCAGAATATTGGCGACGTTATGCGGCTACGGCCATCCATCTAACAAAGACATAATGCCGGTCTCACACTATGCTGCCAAACATGGCTTGGCGGCATAGTGTGAGACCGGCATATCGCATTTTTGGAGCTATAACTGATAAATGGCCCCAAATTTGGCCTTGAGGTAAGCCACATAGGGCTTGGCGCTCAAATTTTTACCACTGGCGCGTTTAATGAGATCGGGCGGCAAATAACGACGGCCATGTTGATGAATATGCTTGCGCAACCATGTCAGCAACGCGCTAAATTCGCCACGTTTAAATTGATCGGTCAGGTCTGGAATATCTTTTTTGATGCGATCAAACAATTGCACCGAGATCAAATTGCCCAGCGCATAAGTGGGGAAATAGCCGATCAGGCCATTTGACCAATGCACATCTTGTAAACAGCCAACAGCATCATTTTCGGGCACAATGCCTAGATAATCTTTATATTTGGCATTCCACGCTTCGGGCACGTCATTCATCTTAAGCGAGCCATCGAGCATCGCCATTTCCATTTCAAAACGCACCATAATATGCAGGTTATACGTTACTTCGTCGGCCTCGACCCGAATGAGGGATGGCTCGACTTTGTTAATGGCTTTGTAGAATGTCTCTAAGGGCGTATCTTTAAATACCGGCAACGCCTCGCAGAGTTGCGGGTAAAAATAGACCCACGATTCGCGGCTGCGACATACCAAGTTCTCCCACATACGTGATTGCGATTCGTGTAACCCTAATGAGCAACCGGTGCCGGTTGGGGTGCGATCATAATCATGCGAAACCCCTTGTTCATAGAGCGCATGACCGACCTCGTGCATGACGCTAAAAAACATGGTGTTAAACATGGTTTCGTCGGTGCGGGTGGTAATTCGCACATCATCAATGGCAAAGTGGGTGCAGAATGGGTGCGTAGTGTAATCCATTCGCCCACGATTAAAATCGTAACCCAATTGGGCCGCCACTTTTTTGGCGAGGTCTTCTTGCACCTGCTTGTCAAATTGCCCGTGCAAGCAGTCATCGGTAACGCGGTCTTTGTTGGCGACAATGGCATGAACCAATGGCACAGTTTGGTCACGCAGGTCTGAAAAGATGGCGGCGACTTCAGATGTTTTCATACCCGGCTCATATTGGTCGAGCAATGCATCGTAAATATGCTCTGTATAGCCGAGATAATCGGCAGCGCGACGCGCCAAATCAAAATTCTTTTTTAGCCAAGGGGCAAATATCTCAAATTTAGATTGGCGACGTGCATCAATCCAAGCATGGGTTGCTTGTGAATTGACACGGGCCATCTCGGCAACAAATTCACTCGGCAATTTTTTAGCCTCATCGTAATCGCGTTTGGCAACATTCACAATGGCTGCTTTTTTAGCATTTTTCATTGTGGTTTCTTCTGCCGCTGCCGATTTCAATAGTTTAGCCGTTGTGGGCGACGTAAACATTTCGTGGCTAATTTTGCTCAAGGTGCCAAGTTGCTCGCTGCGGCTTTGGGCGGCCCCACTTGGCATATACGTTTCCTGATCCCAATTTAATACCGCTGCGGCATGATTTACATCGCTTATTTCGTTTAAACGCGCTTTGAGGAGGTCAAATTGTTGTCCCATTTTATTAATTTTAGATTTTAGATTTTAGATTTTGAATTTGTTGCATGGCTCCGCGTAATGTTTTGATTGATACAGACGATATATTGCATACCGAAATCATTATCTCTTCACCCCTGTAGTGGGTGAAGAGATAATGATTTCGGCGAAAACCTGTTTTATTACTTATGATTGAAAAGATACAAAATTTGTTTTACGGTGTCATCATGCTTTGCGATACCCAGCGCCCCAATTGAATAGCATAATTGGTGCCACGATCCCAAGGGTAAACATGGCTCATGCTGGCAAACCACAAGCCGGTTAAGGGGGTGCGGGTTGAGGGCATTTGTTGCGAATGATTGAGCATCGGCACTGGCTGAGCATAAGCCTCGCGGAATACCCAAAACTTGCGCAACCATGATGGCTCGAAAGCTGGGTTAATGCGGGTAAAGGCCGCCAAATACATCGAGGCAATTTCGTGGTCGCTCATGGCAAAGTAGGGGTGTGTTGTCGGCAAATAATCGCCACAATACACAATACGATCACCACCAAAATTTTGCGGGTCAACAAAATTGGTGTGTTCACACAAACACAAAAATGGGAACCCCGCATTTTTGGGCATGTTATACCAATAATAGTCTGGGTTGGGGCTTAAGGGCTGATTAAGCGCAAAAATGGCAACAATCGCCCCCAATGATTTCATATTATTGAGCGAACGCAAATAATCACTGGGCAATTGTGGCACCAAGCGCGACATAATTTTGGGCGATGTTGTCACCAACACTCGGTCGAATTGGTCGGCAAATGGTGAATTAGGGGTTTTAACATGCCAAGTATGCGCCAAATCTTGCTCGATATGTTCAACCGGCGTGTTATACCAAATACGCGCTCCACGATCAATTACACTTTCAGCCAAAGCATTAAAAAATGCTTGAAAACCGCCGACAAACGTGCCTAAATCAAATGAACGCGACTTGACCCGCGCCCATAACCACGCCATATTCACATCTTTGGCATATTCGCCAAATTTGCCTTCAAGCATGGGTTGAATAAGCGCCTCATAAGCCGCTTTACCCATCCAGCGTGATGCCCATTTGTGGGCTGTTATTTTCTCTAGGTTTTTCCAATTCGAGGTGACTTTTAAGAAAATGGCAGATAGACCCCAAGGCACTTTGGCTGGCAATGACACCCCCGGAAAAGTAAGGGCATCTTTAGGTGAAAAAATGGGGTAAAAATTGCCATCATGATAAGAAACTGTTTTGGGACTGCGAAAAATGACGCGGTCACGCACCCCAATTTCTTCTGACAGCTTTAGCAGGTCAGCATCGGTCGAAAACCAATGGTGGTAAAACTTTTCAAGCGTCCAACGCCAATGTGGTTCTTTAAAACCCGCAGCAAGTCCACCCGGGCGGTCGCTTGCTTCAAAGATAGTGACTTGATGCCCAGCATTAAGGAAATCGTGTGCAGCTGCAAGCCCGGTCGCACCTGCGCCGACAATGGCGATATTCATAGCTTAGAGTTTAAATAATAGAGAGTGTAGTGTACCACGATGAAACTTTTGTGGCCCGCTTGAATGATCGAATTTTATCAGGAGTATTTGCTTGATATTCTGCGGCAACTCAACAAAGGGTTACTGCCTAAAAAAAGTGCAGCTTAGTGCGCGTCCCGAGACGCGCATTCTACGCAAGCCAAGATGCGCGTCTGGGGACGCGCACTAAGCGCGGCTAAGAAATCTTCTCGGCTTGTTTAAAATCGCTCCAGTGTAGCCCTTCGCGCAACATAAAATAAAAGCCGAGCAAGGTGACAGGGAGCCATAGCGCCGCGTGTAGCACAATGGTATAGGCCGCAGCTAAATCCCGATCAACCCCCAAGGCCGTTAATACACCGATACTTGCGGCATCGTATGTGCCCACAAACCCGGGGCCAGATGGGATGATAGTGGCTAAGTTGGATGCGCCATTGAGCAGCATGAGCGCCACAAATGATAGATTAAGTGAAAATGCTTGCATCACAAACCAATATTTCAATGTTTCAAAACCCCATGCAATGACGCTGGTTAGAATGATAAAGATCAGATCGCGGGGGCTGCGCAAACATTGCGCCCCTTCGACAAATTTTTGCACAAAATGCAAAATGGGTGGCTGCAATTTGGCTGGCAAAATACGGCTTAGCACACTATGCGCCAATTGATCGGCCAATTTGGGTGCCAGCGCTAACGCCACAAAAACAGCAATCGCAACCACAAACAACCCAGATGCAATTAACACAAATGAGCGCATATTTTCAGGCAAATTGGGCACTTGGGGCAGACCAATTAAGACAAATGCCGCAATCACTAAGCCATCAACAATGCGCTCAAGAAACACGGTTGAAATGCTATAGGCAATCGGCACGCCTTCTTTTTGGCGCAATACATAAGCTCGCACCAATTCACCGATACGGGCAGGGTAAATGTTGTTGCCCATATACCCAATCACCACAATTGGGTATAAGCGGCTAAACGAGATGCGTTTATGTGGGTTAAGTAATACAGACCAACGCCATGACCGCAACCCCACCGATATAAAATACGCGATCATGCCGGGAATCAACCACCATAAATTCGCTGTTTGTAGCCCGCGCATGACCTCATCTAGTTTAAGCGCCCTGAATGACACAAACACCAAAATGATGCTAATCGCTAATCCTATCCATAAAATCCATCGCTTCATTGAGTGCTACCTTGTTTTTTCATTGCTTTTTTAGTTGCGGATATATTGGCCATCGATATGAGTAAAACAATAAATAATCAGCCACTCGCGATTGCCAATAGGTATCATTATGCACACCAATGCCGAGGCTTAATTCATGTTTAATTCCCTTTAAGTCCATCTCGCGTGACAATTTAAGCGTGCTATTAATCGCCCAATCTTTTTCACCTGCGTCTAAAAAGATACGCTGTGTTTTAAGCAATTCAACCGAGCTAGCACTTTGTAGCATCGAGAAGTTTTCTGGCTCATTAATCATGTCATTTGAAATTGAAGGGCTATGCGCCCCCACCGTGCCAAAACGCTCGGCATTGGCAAAGCCAATTCGCAATGACCAATACCCCCCGCGTGAGATGCCGCCAATAGCGCGGCTTTCACGGGCACGGATGGTGCTATAACTACTTTCGATAAATGGCATTAGCTCATTAATAAAGAAATCTTCCCACGACCCCGGCCCACGCGCGGTAGTTACATATTTGCCTGTGGCGGCCCCAGCCCAGTCATTGGCGGGCATCACCACAATAAATGGCGGCAATGTCTCATTGCGTACTTGAAAATCGAGGGTGCGGGGTACGCCGTTGTCAACCCATTCACCAAATACATAACCCGTGCCTTGCAGCAAATAAAGCGTGGGGTAGGTATATTTTGTTTCGTCGTAACACGGCGGCAAATAGACATGCACCCGTAGCCCGCCGCCTAAAACACGACTCGGCACCGTATTCGTAACCAATTTACCCGGCACGAGGCATGGGACAGGAGTTGGGGTAAATGTAGGTGTTGGGGTCAACGTTACAGTGGGCGTGTGTGTGACAGTCGGCGAGGGTGTAGACGTTGGCGTGTTGGTCGTGGTTGGCGTTGGCGTATTGGTTGAGGTGGATGTAAATGTTGGTGTGTGCGATGGTGTTGCCGTCGCTGTGTCTGTCGGGGTTGGGGTTTCAGTCGGTGTATTGGTGGCAGTAGGTTGCGGTGTCGCCGTCGGCACAGGCGTTTCGGTGGGTGCTGGCGTACTGGTCAGTGTTGATGTGCCGGTTGGTAAGGCGGTGGAGGTTTTTGTCGGTGTTAAGGTATTGGTTGGGCGCACCGTTGGTGTTGCTGTCGTCGCTGGGGTTGCCGTTGCAATTGCTGTTGGCGTGCTTTTTGGTTCGGTTGGCTGGGGTTGGGGTGTTTCAGTGAACACTTGTGCATTTGCAACAAGTGCAACGTTGGGGGCGGCAATGGCCGTAACCATTGGGCCAGCCACAATTGCCCCCGGCTGAAATGCATAAAACACCAGCGTGGCGCAAATAACGATTGCAAAAATTGTTAGTAGCGTGGCCAATCCTAAGACCATCGCCATCAATCTGGTCTTCACCGAACTAGCCCCACTTTAGCGCTAACCTTGGCAAAAATGCCGCGAGGTTGCGCATAGGAGATCAATGAAAAAGCAATTTGCATTAAAAGCGCCACTGCACAAAGATTAAAAACTAGCATTGTCAAGTTATAAAACCGGCACTGCGGCTTTGGCGATGCTTCCATTTGCACGGCGGTCACGCCAACGCGATGACAACGCACGCGCCTGAAAATCGGCCCGGAACGAACTGCGCACCAACGGCCCACTTTCAACCCATTTAAACCCCATTTCATAGCCCAATTTGCGCAATTCAGCAAATTCTTCGGGCAAATAATAACGCTCGATAGGCAAATGTTTTTTGCTGGGTTGTAAATATTGACCCAGTGTCAAAATATCAACATCTTGCTCACGCAAATCGTGCATAACCTCTAAAATTTCGTCCCAAGTTTCACCCAAGCCCAACATCATGCCCGATTTTGTCACCGCATCGGGTTTAATTTGCTTGGCATTGCGCAGGGTTGTCATTGCCCAAGCATAGTTATCTTGAGGTTGTACTTGTTTAAACAGGCGTTTACAAGTCTCAACATTGTGATTTAGAATTTCGGGGTCGTCGCGCATCACAATTTCAAGCGCTGCGGCATTGCCTTTAAAGTCGGGGATCAATACTTCAATACTGCAATTGGGCTGCACTTTTCGTATAGCGCGGATACACAAGGCAAAAATGGGTGCCCCCCCATCGGCGCGTTCGTCGCGGTTGACCGAAGTGATGACGACATGTTTCAAATCCATCTGTTTGACGGCTTGGGCGACGCGCAAGGGTTCGGCCCAATCTAACGCGGCTGGCATACCTGTTTTTACATCACAAAAACCACATGAACGGGTGCAAGTGTCACCCATAATTAAAAAAGTGGCTGTTCCGCTCGTCCAACATTCAGCAATATTTGGGCAATTGGCTTCTTCGCAAATCGTATGCAACGATTTACTACGCATTAAGCGTTTAAGGTTATGATACGTCTCACCAGATGGGGCGCGTACCTTCAGCCAATCGGGCCGACGTTGAATTTTGGCCGGTTGTTCAGCAATAATTTCAGTGATATTTTTAATATCGATAGGTGCTGTGAGGATTTGATCGGTCGATATGACCGCAGGTGCGTTGACCGTCATAACAATAAAGATTGTACCAGACTCTATTATGTTGTGTTTTGATCTTTCTCATACTTTTGCCCGTATTCGGGTGCAAGGCTCGAACCGTGCAGATTTTTTGCATCGTATGTCAACTGGCGACTTGGCGCGGATTAAACCCGGTGAGGTTCGCCATACGGTTTTTACCACTCCAATTGGCCGTATGATCGATGTCGCTACGGTCGTAGCGTTTGAAAATTCGTTACTGATGTTGAGCAGCTATGTTCACCGCGAAAAACTATTGCGTTGGCTGCGCAAATATGTTTTTTTTAACGACGATGTGCAATTTAGCGATGAAAGTCAAACATTGTCACATATTGGCGTATTTGATATTGATGACAGCACACCTGCGCCAATTGTTGAAACCATTCAAAAAAACACGCAAGATGTTTCGCCAAATGTAGCATTTGCTGTGGCGGCCCAGCCCCTCGGCCATGCCGGTTGGCATGTGATTGGATTGAGCGCGTTGCCTATGGTTGACCCACTGGCCGAATATGAAGATTTGCGGATTCGTCACGGAGTCGCAAGCGCACCCAACGAAATCAATGAAGACTATATTCCGCTTGAAGCCGGTTTGTGGGGGGCAGTAATCTTTACTAAAGGTTGTTATATTGGGCAAGAAATTATTGCTCGGATGGAAGCGCGTGGACAATTGGCTAAAAAACTGATGTGTTTACAAACCCAAGTTGGGGCTGCTGTTGGCGATGATTTGATAAGTGGCAACGACAACGCCGGTAAGATCACCAGCGTCACCCAAGATGGGGCATATGCTTTGGGTTATGTGCGCAGCGCTTTTGCGCATCAAGGGCAAATGCTTACAACCCGTGCCGGAAATGCCATAACTGTTCTTTAACTGGAGCGCCGTCAGCTTGACGGCGCTCCCAAGGCGCTCAAGATTATCGTTTGTTTTTAAAGATTGTGCTGACGTATAACTTAGTCGCCCCCGTTAATCGCCGAATGGCGTTATTGCCACTATCGGCCACAAGCACCAAACTGCCGTCTAGGCTCATCACAATGCTAACGGGTTGATTAAAACGGGCCGCTTGGCCGACTGCATCAACCGAGCCAGTTTGCCCGGCTTTGCCTAAAATGGTTTCAAGGCGGTTATCGACCAGCGATAGCCGTCGGATGGTGTTATTGCCAGTGTCAGACACCAAAGCATATATGCCATCTGGGCTGAGCCATAATCCTTGTGGCTTATTTAAGCGTGATGCAGGCACAATCCCATCGACACTGCCAGAAACACCACTTAACCCAGCGACGGTTTTCACTTCACGGGTGAGCAGGTTGATACGCCGGATCGTATGATTGTCGGTATCGGTGACGAGGGCCATACTGCCATCACCACTAATGACCACCGCCGTTGGGTTGTTGAATAAGGCGGCTGAGCCAATACCGTTGCCACTGGCCGCGATACCCGCGGTGCCAGCGATGGTCGTCACATCACCTGTCAACAAATTGATACGCCGGATGGTGTGGTTGCTCGAATCGCTGACTAAAGCAAATAAACCATCGGCACTAATGGCAACCCCTTGGGGTTTAAAAAAGCGTGCATTGCTGCCAGTGCCATCATTGCTGCCTGTTTGCCCTAATTGCCCGGCCAATGTGGTGACTGCACCCGTATCAAGGTCAATTCGGCGAATGGCATGATTGCCCGTATCGGCCACAAGCGCAAATTTTCCATCGGTGCTAATGGCAATGGCGCTGGGTTGGTTAAAGCGTGCTGCCGAGCTGCTGCCATCAACCGCCCCACTTTCGCCCGCTAAGCCAGCCACAATGGTAATTGCACCAGTGGCGATATCGATGCGGCGAATGGTGTGATTTTGTGTGTCGGCGACCAATACAAATTTAGCATCGGCGCTCATGGCTAAGCCGGTGGGTGAATTAAATGCAGCGCTGCCGCCAGACCCATTGCCGCTGTTGTCGGCAAAAGCCGTCGGTAAGGTCGGGCGCATCGGGGCTAACCCTGAATTCGCACGCACTTTGGTTAATGGGTCGCCCAAAATGGTATAGGTCCATAATGGCGCAGTACAACATGAATTCGCTGACAATAATTGTTGCCCCGCCATTGTCAAAGCCCCCATTGTTTGCGAGTTGCTGGGCGAACTCCATAGTTTGCGATAAAACCCAATCGCCATTTTTTCGTGGCCTTCGATCACATCCCAGCCAGTGGGCGCCCAAACAGCCACCGCCCCGCCTGTTGGGTGTAGCAAAAATTTCTCATCCATGACGGCGGTTCCATCGACAGGGTTTTGAAATTGTCCCGCTAAGCACGTCCATTCCAACAAAACCGCCGGACGGCCAGTATTTTTGAGCTTGTCAATATCGCTGATATCGAGCAAAGTCGGGGCTGCCCATACTTTCCAGTTGCCGTGTCCGTTGTAATTGATGATGCTATTCCCATCGCCAATAATTTTCATGATTTTTTGGTTGGCAGTCACCGCGTTGTATTCATACCAAGTCTTATTTGCGGCTGGTTTTACTGGGCTAACATCGCTTTGCTCAAAATAATACAGACGTTTAATCGAAGCGGTAGCGGGTTGTAATGGCAATAGGCGTTCATTTGACAATTCAAACGAGCCAGCTTCGTCGGTATTATCTGAGAAAAAAGCGATTGAATTACGCCAACCGCTGTTGTCGGTAGAAGTTTCGTAGATGATAATTTTATTGACCAATGTGCTAAGTTGTTGGGCGTTATTGACTGGCAAACGACCGATATAGGCATCGGGCAAAATATCAGTTTTCACGCTATCGCAGCTAAAACGCACATAACATGTATCGCAAGCGGTTT